>NJEK01000005.1 GCA_002255105.1 Candidatus Wolframiiraptor sp. EX4484-121 | reverse complement strand
GCCTCGATGAGCTTCTTGACGCCTTCACCCGGCTTTCCGACGGCGCCTCCAGGCCCCTTCGCTCTGAGGACTAGGAGTCTCCTCCCGTTCCAGAGAGCTTCTTGGACGACCGTATCCTTCGCGATCTCATAGGTCTTCTTCTCCATTCCATCGACGAGCTTCGCAACCGCCAACACCCCAACCCCATCTCCTATCGGCTGCCCTTGGGCGAACGCATAGCTCGCCTGCCTATATGCTTTTGCTATCTCCATCACCTGGGGCAGGATCATCTGGACTTGGAGGACTATGTAGATGTTCGAGGTCTTCTTCCCGAGGAGATAGTAGTGCCGGATCACCCTATAGATGTAGTCTAATCCGCGTGCAACATCGACCAAGTTCGTCAAGGTCTTCACGGTCTTCTCATCGGCTTTGGGACATAGGGCCCTCACCTCATTCTCGAAGGTCTCCTCCCAAGTATTCATTATGTGCTCAAGCTTATACATGATCCCATATGGGTCTTTGTCGACGGGCTCGATCACGACGGATCCGAGAAGCCTATCGACTCCTTCATCCACCTCTATGTTCTCATCCGAATACTTGTTCAGATGCTGTATCGTCCGCTTCCTCACCTCATCTCTAAAATATTTCAATTTAAGCAGCTTCTTCTCGATGTCTCTCAGCATGTAGGATAGCTGGATCTTCTGGGAGAATGTTGGGTAGATCAGGAAGATGAGCATGAAGATTAGCCAGAGCAGCGACATCAGGATCGATAGGAAATCCTGCCTACCCGCGAGTTGGAGGAGCCAAGACATGCTTAGATCTGCTCCAAAGCCTAAGTGAGAAACGGGGGAAACACCCGAACCCATTCCGAACTCGGAAGTTAAGCCCCTCTCCGCCCAGCTTGTAGTGGGGTGCGAGAGCCCCCGCGAAGGCTGGGTGCTGGGAGGCACTTTCAGAATCAACGTCGTTCACCGAACAGGTCCGAAGCGATTTCTATGTGAAGAGCTCTTCAAGGGGAGGCTTAATCGATGCTCAGGCCATGGCCGCCTCCTTTAAGCCGTCTCCTTTAAGCCGTCTTAGAGAAGCGTGGGATAATCTTAAAAATGCCGTTTAACGATTAGAAAGAGCGGCCATGAAGATCTTCCTAGATACGGCGGATTTGGACGAGATCAAGTTGGCTTGTTCATGGGGCGTGATAGATGGGGTTACGACGAATCCCTCGCTTATCAAGAAGGCGGTTGTAAAGCGGGGAGGAAAGGTGACGATGGAGGAGTATATCAAGGAGATCTTGAAGGTTACGCCGGGGCCGGTGAGCTTGGAGGTCATAGGCTTAACCGCCGAAGAGATGATCGAGCAGGCCAAGATGCTGTATAGGAAGTTCAGCCCATATGGTCAGCCCGTGATAAAGATTCCGATAAACCCATCCTTCGGAGATGAGGGGAACATGTTCGACGGATTGAAGGCGATAAGGGAGCTGAGCAGGGAGGGAATACCCATCAACGCAACCCTGATAATGAGCCCTGAGCAGGCGATCCTAGCCGCGAAGGCCGGAGCAACCTATGCGAGCCCATTCGCCGGACGGATCGACGACTACATTCGCGAGCAGCTTGGGATGAAGCGGGGAGTCCACTTTCAAAAGCCCGACTACTTCGACTTCAATCTCATGGGAAGGCTTGCTGAGAATAACCTATCGAGGGTGATAAGCTCGAAGAACACAAACTCCCTCTCAGAACTCTACATGGATGAGGAGGTGGTTTCGGCAACCAGGCTCGGAAACGACAACGGCATCAGGAGCGGGGTCGACTTGGTGAGGAGCATAGTCAAGATCTTCAGGAACTATGGGTATAAGACCAAGGTCATCGCCTCAAGCATAAGGAATGCGAGGCAGGTTCGGGAGATGGCGGAGGTCGGAGCCGATATCGTGACGATGCCCCTATATGTGTTGAAGCAGATGATCCAGCACTATAAGACGCTTGAGGGGATCAAGGCGTTCACGGCCGATGTCGTCCCATCATACGCCGAGCTATTCGAGAAGTGATCTTCAAAACCTTGAATGGGAGGCATATTTTAGAGGTTTTGAGGCGGCTTCCCTAAGCTCCTGAATCGCCTTCTTAAGGTTGGGTTTCCCGAAGACCGCGGTCCCCGCGACTAGTACATCTGCCCCTGCCTCAACGACCTTCGGAGCGGTCTCAACATTAACTCCCCCATCAACGGCTATCTCCATCTCCAATCCTCTCTTCACAACTCTCCTCCTGGCCCTCCTGATCTTCGGGAGCACGGATGGTATGAACTCCTGGCCTCCGAAGCCCGGGTTTACGCTCATTATCAGGATCAAGTCTAGATCGTCCAAAACATATTCGATCGTGGTTAACGGTGTTGCGGGGTTCAACGCCACCCCACTCCTAGCCCCTAAATCCCTTATCATGCTCAAGATCTTTTGGAGGTGGGTGCACGCCTCCACGTGGACGATCACTAAATCTCCGCCCGCCTCGATGACCCTCTCGATATAGTCTTCAGGCCTCTCAACCATTAGATGAACATAGAATGGCAGCTTCGTATAATCCCTTATCGCCTTAACTATGATCGGGCCGAAGGTTAGGTTTGGGACGAAGTGGCCGTCCATGATGTCGAGGTGAATTATGTCCGCGCCGGCCTCCTCAGCCTTCCTCACCTCCTCGCCAAGTCTACTGAAGTCCGCCGAGAGTATAGATGGGGCGATCTTTATCGGGTGAGGCTCTCCACCCCTCATTATAATCACTTCTTAAGCTTCAAAACCCTCTTAGCAGCCTTAACTATATCCGAGGAGGTCAGGCCATATTTCTTGAGAAGCTCCTTCCATGGACCAGACTCGGCGAAGACGTCCTTAACCCCGACGAACTGCATGGGGACCGGATAGCTCTGGACTATGGTCTCCGCGACCGCGCTTCCAAGCCCCCCTATCACGCTATGCTCCTCGGCCGTCACTATTGCGCCGGTCTCCTTGGCCGCCTTGATCAGCAGGTCGGCGTCTATCGGCTTTATGGTGTGGATGTTTATGACCCTCGCGCTTATCCCCTCTCTCCTCAGCTCCTCGAAGGCTTGGAGAGCCTCATAGACCATCAACCCCGTCGCGACTATCGTCACATCGCTTCCATCCTTCAGAGTTATCCCCTCACCTATCTTGAAATTCAGCTTCCTCCCCTCAAAGCTGTAATCGTCCCCGTAGATCACCGGGATCTTAGGTCTTCCAAGCCTGAGGTATGCCGGCCCATAATGCTCAACCAAGGCTTTGACGGCCTCCCTGGTCTCGACGGCGTCGGCCGGAACTATCACCGTAACGTTTGGAATAACCCTCATGGAGGCTATATCCTCGGTGCAGTGGTGCGAGACTCCATCCTCTCCAACGCTTATCCCTCCATGAGATGCGACGACCTTAACATTCAAGTTCGGATATGCTATGGACTGTCTAAACTGATTATATGCCCTCTGACTTGCGAAGATCGCGAAGGTGCTCGCGAAGACTATCTTGCCGCATGAGGCCAAACCCGCCGCAGCCCCCATCATATTCGCCTCAGCTATCCCGAAGTTGAAGAACCTATCTGGAAATTCCTTCGCAAAATACTTGGTCCTCGTCGACGACGATAAATCCGCGTCTAAAACCACTATATCCTTATAGATTCTCCCGAGCTCGGCCAATATCTTACCATAGGCATCCCTTGTAGCCATCGCCTTAACTTCCCGAACCTTACTCATTCTCCTTACCCTTCATTAATCCCGCACGAAGCTACTTTTAAACTTCTAGAGAGCAGACTCCTTTCGGAAGTCATTTGTGGACAGGAGTCTTTCCTGAAGCTCAAGTTCTTTTAAGGCGAGCTTGAGCTGCTCCTCGGTCAATGGTTTCCCGTGAAATTCCACCTTACCCTCCATGAATGATACTCCCTTACCCTTAATCGTGTGCGCTATTATCACGGTCGGCTTACCCTTAACTCTCTCAGCGAAATCCAACGCGTCTAGAATCTGCCTAACGTTATGGCCATCTATCTCGATCACGTGCCATCCAAATGCCCTCCACTTATCCGCGACCGGCTCGATCTGCATGATCCGCTCGACCGGGCCGTCGAGCTGCAATCCATTATAATCTACTATCGCTAGAAGGTTGTCGAGTTTATAGTGTGCGGCTGACATGGCGGCTTCCCAAACCTGACCCTCATCGAGCTCCCCATCCCCCAAGAGGACATAGACTCTATACGACTTATTATCGATCCTCCCAGCCAAAGCCATTCCAACCCCGATCGATAAGCCCTGACCCAAGCTTCCAGTCGACGCCTCGACGCCCGGAGTCTTCTTCATGTCTGGATGGCCTTGTAGGATCGAGCCGATCTTCCTCAGGGTCCAGAGGGCCTCCCTTGGAAAGAATCCGGCCTTCGACAAGGCCGAGTAGAGTGCCGGACATACGTGGCCCTTCGAGAGGACAAACCTGTCCCTATCCTCCCATTGCGGGTTTTCGGGATCGTATCTTAAGTGATGAAAGTATAGGCATGCAATTATCTCCGCAGCCGATAGGGATCCGCCTGGATGCCCTGAGCCGGCTTTAGTGGTCATCAACAAGACATCCTTCCTAATCTCTAATGCGATCCTTCTGAGCCTTTGAACGAGTTCTTCGTCGTGGGGCTCATCCTTATGATCGAACACCGTCATGGACTTCAAGTCAACTGCTCTCATCAATTATTTAGGTTTAAAGGGCCTATGCATAATGGGCTGTAAAAATGATCGTGTTTGATGGGATGTCAGCTCTTCTTCTCTCCCATCGCCTTCTTCAGCTCTTCGACCGCTTTAATCGCCTCCTGGACCGCGGAGGCATCTTCGAGAGTTGAGACGTCACCGAGCTTAGCCCCGCTCACAATCGCCTTCAGCAGCCTCCTCATGATCTTCCCGCTCCTAGTCTTAGGAAGCTTTGAGACGAAGTATATTGCCTCGGGGGTGGCGACGGGGCCTATCCTCTTCCTGATCCACATCCTAAGCTCCTTTCTGAGATCCTCGCTAGGCTTATATCCCTCCCTGAGGGTTACGAAGGCTGTTATGGTCTCACCCTTGACCTCGTGAGGCTTCCCTATCACGGCCGCCTCGGATACGGCTGGATGCTCTATGAATGCGCTCTCAAGCTCTATGGTTCCGATTCTATGGCCCGCCACCTTGATCACCTCGTCGGCCCTCCCCATGAACTTGATGTATCCCTCCTCATCCTTCATGGCGTAGTCTCCGGTGTAGTAGATCGCCGGAGGCTTGATCTTGAACTCCAGCTCCTCATTCGGCTTAAACTTGGTCCAGTAGACCCGCTTATACCTCTCCGGATCTCTCCAGAGGGTCATCAGCATTCCAGGCCACGGAGCTAAGATCACTAGATAGCCTCTCTCATAGGGCTTCGTGGGCTTACCCTCGTCGTTGACGACCTCGGCGTGGACCCCTGGAAGGGCATAAGATACCGAGAAGTTTGGCTTAAGCGGGACGAGCTCTATCCCCGGGGCTGGCGAGATCATGAACCCGCCGGTCTCGGTCTGCCACCATGTATCGATTATCGGACACCTCTCCTTTCCAATCACCCTATAATACCATCCCCAAGCCTCCGGGTCTATGGGCTCGCCGACGGTTCCGAGGACTCTCAGGGTGCTCAGGTCGTGCTTGTTGACCCACTCCTCCCCAAATCTCATATGCATCCTGATCGCGGTTGGAGCCGTGTAGAATTCGGTCACTCCATACTTCTCGATAATCTCCCACCACCTGTCCGGCGCCGGATAGTCTGGAGCTCCATCGTACATAACCTGGGTCAATCCCAGCATTAGGGGCGCGTAGACCGTATAGCTGTGGCCCGTTATCCAGCCTATGTCGGCCGTGGACCACCATATGTCGTCGGGCTTGGGGTCGAACGCCCACCTCATCGTGGCCCAAACCCATACAAGGTAGCCTCCATTGCTGTGGACAACCCCCTTAGGCTTTCCCGTAGTTCCGCTGGTGTAGAGGATGAACAGCGGGTCCGTCGCGTCGACTGGAACCGGCGGGCAATATGGCTCGGCATCCTTCATCAACTCATGCCACCAGAAATCTCTCCCCTCGGTCATCGGCGTGTCCTCAAGCCCAACCCTCCTAACGACGACGACCTTCTCTATGCTCTTGGTCTGCTTAACGGCCTCATCCGCGTTCTTCTTAAGCTGGATCAGCTTACCCCTCCTATAGAAGGCGTCGGCGGTTATCAGGAGCTTCGCCTCGGCGTCATTTATCCTATCGGCAAGAGCCGACGCGCTGAATCCTGAGAAGACGACGCTATGTAGGGCTCCGATCCTCGTACATGCGAGCATGGCTATCGGGAGCTCCGGGATCATCGGGAGATAGATCGAGACCCTATCCCCCTTCTTCACCCCAAGACTCTTCAAGACGTTTGCGAACTTATTGACCTCCCTCCAGAGCTGATAGTAGGTTAGGGTTCTCGTTACCCCCTCCTCACCCTCCCAGAAGTATGCGACCTTATTCTTGTTCCCATTCTTCAGGTTCACGTCTAGGCAGTTGTAGGATGCGTTGATGACTCCTCCGACAAACCACTTGGCGAACGGCGGATCCCAGACTAAGACCTTCTCCCACCGCTTAAACCACACCAGATTCTCGGCTATCTCCGACCAGAACCCCTCCGGATCCTCAAGCGCCCTCCTCTGGAACTCTCTCAGCCTCTCGCCGAAGTATACTTTCCGCGTCTCTTCTCCCTCGGGAACCTCTTGAGACGACTTCTCCCCACTCATGATTAACACCCTACCGAGGGAGACCTCAAGAAAAGCTCCTAAAAAACATTAGGTTGAGAAATAGGTTTTTAGCGGTTCACGAATCTTCCAAGTCGAGGATGAATACTCGCCCTGTAAAGGGATTGAGTCTGGGGACGTGCTCGAGCTGTGGTAGGAAGACGCCCATCTACCTCAGGAGATATTCTGGGGTTAGGCTCTGCCCGACATGCTTTAAGGAGGATTTTATCAGGAGGGTTAGGAGAACGATATCGAGATACGGTCTCCTATAGACTCCTATCGTCTGGATGGGTTAAAAATCTCAAGGGAGGTCGCAAACGCCTTAAACATGGAGCTGCACGAGTTTTCCTTCAAGGATCTCTACGGGTTCACCTTGAGCGAGGTCGTTAAGTCCGGGATCGCCGAGAGGCTGAGACTCCATCCATGCACGGTATGCGGGGTCTTGAGGAGAAAAGCCCTCGTCACGGCTGCCAGGAAGCTTGGGGCTACGGTCATAGCCACCGCCCACACACTAGAAGACGTTGCACAAACATATCTCCTCAACCTGCTGAGGGGGGAGAAGAACATAAGAGCTATAGGCTTGAGAAGGGAGGCCGAGAATATAATCCCGAGGGTTGCGCCGCTTAGATTAACCCCACAGAGGGAGGTCGCCCTCTACGCATACCTCGAGGGAATACCGTTTCAATCGAGTGCTTGTCCATACACCCACGAATCTATGAGGGATGAGATAAGGAATTTCCTAACCCTATATGACTACAAGTATCCTGGGAGTCTCTACGCATTCCTCAGCATGTTCGAGGGAATTCTTGAGAAGATCCCGCAGCCGGCTGAGATCAATAGATGTGAGATCTGCGGCGAGCCAACCGATAGGAGGATATGTAGGGCGTGTGAGATAGTTCTCTCGATAAAGAGCCTTCTGAGGGATTAGAGCTGGAAGAAGCCGAAGGTCTTATAGGTGAATGCTATGTTCAATGCTAGGAGCGTTATGCATATCGAGGTTAATCCAATATTGAATACCTTCAGCTTCCTCTCATCCCTTATCCAAGACTCGAGTAGGGAGCTCAGAAATAGGCTTCCATCCAGAAAGTATATGGGGAGCATGTTGAATATGGCGACGCCCAAGGCGACGAGCTGAATCCACCAAAACATCCTATAGATGTTATACTCATCCATCGGGGCTCCGAGATGGATCCTCATAGGACGATAGTAGTCTATCCTCTTCACGCCCACCCCTCTCAGAACCCAGGCCATCGGCATGTTGATCGGCTTCTTCAGCCTGTATGAAATGTTGCCTCTCATAGTCTTCACCACAACCACATCCTTGGCGGTGATGTTTTGGAAGAGCGTATCCCGATTCACCGCGACGCCGTTAACCCCAACTATAACGTCCCCAACATGTATACCCCCGGCGTCTCCCTCAACCTCCAAGACCATCACCCCGGACTCCATCGGGAGAAATAATCCCATAATGAGGAATACCGCCAGTAAGCCGACGACGAGGTTCGCGAAGCTTCCAGCCGCCGCAACCCTCATCTTGGTTTTCGGGGGAGCCTTATTGAACTCCTCCTCATCGGGCTCGACAAATCCCCCGGGAAATATGAATGCTAGGAAGAGGCCCGTCGACTTCAATCTTATCTTCTCAAGCCTCGCCACAAGCCCATGCATCCCCTCATGCGTTATCAAGACTATCCCCAAGGCCAGTAGGATGTATGGTAGATGCTCAAGCCTTATCGTCACCCCTATGATCAACGGAACCACTATGTTCTGGGGGCCTACCTGCTGAGGAGCGAATAAATATGTTCCAAGATTCCTTGTGAGAAAGTAGATTGAGAACGCGGTGAGGCCGAATCCTACCGCCACTCCAATATTTGAGAGAACCCTCCAGAGGAGGGGAGATTTATCCACCACCTTATCAAAGAGATCCACGGCCCCCCTCGACCGCAACACGAATGCCAAGGGATAGAGCTTGAGATTACCGAGACTCTCACGTGAGAAAACTCCTCTCAGAATCAAGTAGGCTAGGAGCCAGCCCACTGCCAACACCAATAAACAAAGATAGATACTCATCACTTAGTAAATAATCTAACATCGGTTAAGATAAAGATTAGCAAGAGATCTCTACAGTCCATGAGATTCGCCGACTTTTCTAGATCAACGTCTTTTCGGTCTTTGCGTCGAAGACGTGCAACCTCTCAACCGAGAATCCCACCCAAACCTTCTGGCCCGGTGGAGGGATCTCAGCTGTCGGCGGAGCGACGGCCTTTAACAGGTACTCGCCGGCCTTGAGGTCGACGATTATCCTTGATCCCATGGGCTCTATAACGTATACATCGGCTTGGAAGACGGAGTTCGCCTGCCTCTCTCTCGATAACAGCATGTGTTCGGGCCTGAAACCTATCATGACCTCGCTTCCCGATGCCCCTCTCTTCACGCTCTCGCCCAAATCTCTCCTAAGCTCGTATTGGAAGAACCCGGCATCGAGTATTATCTTTGAGTCCTTCTCAAGGATCGACGCCTTGATGAAGTTCATGGGCGGGCTCCCAATAAATCCTGCGACAAATAGGTTCGCGGGCTTTTCATAAACATCGTGAGGCTCGCTATACTGGAGGATCTTACCCTTATTCATCACAGCGATCCTGTCGGCCATGGCCATCGCCTCAGCCTGATCATGAGTTACGTAGATAGTCGTTATTTTTAGATCTCTTTGGAGCTTCTTGAGCTCGGCTCTCATGTATACCCTAAGCTTTGCGTCCAGGTTGCTCAGCGGCTCATCCATGAGGAATACTCTAGGAGTCCTGACCAGAGCTCGGCCTAAGGCAACCCTCTGCATCTCTCCTCCGCTCAGCTGCCTCGGCTTCCTATCTAATAGATGATCTATGTTGAGGAGCTTTGCAACTTCCTTAACCTTCTTGTCTATCTCATCCTTCGGAAGCTTCCTCATCTTTAATGGGAAGGCGAGGTTTCCATAGACCGTCATGTGGGGATAGAGGGCATAGCTCTGGAAGACCATAGCAACATCTCTATCCTTCGGGGGAAGATCATTCACAAGTTTATCGTCAATATAGATTTCACCCTCATCGGGGGTCTCAAGGCCGGCTATACATCTGAGGGTCGTCGTCTTCCCGCATCCAGATGGGCCTAAGAGAACTATAAACTCGCCGTCTTTAACATCGAAGCTTATTCCATCGACAGCTACGGTCTTGTCAAACTTCTTAACCAGGTTGACGACCTTAACCTTACTCATCTCAATCTAACCACTCAAGAAACAATTTAAAAACTTTTCCCACAGAAACCGCATCTCTCCCGATTATATCGTCTTCCTAAGGCTCTACTCGGCCCTCTTCAGCATGACCTTCACCTTTATCGGCGAAAACACCGGACACCTGTTCTTCGCCTCCTCAAGTAACTTGAGTAGATCCTCGTCTGATGCCTCACTCTCGACATTAAGCTCCATTTCCATCTCCCCTAAGCCCTCCACCTCCTCATCCACCTTAAGAATGCTCAGATAATCGATATCGGACTTTATCTTCAGCGATGCCTTCCCGAATTTAATTCCTTTCCTCGACGCCAAGATCATGAAGATTGAGAGATAGCTTGCCGCCAAGCCGAACAGGAAGTATTGGAAGGGTGCAGGTCTGGTAGCTTCACCCCCAAGATCTATCGGTAGCTCCGACTCAAGCATTAGTCCCACGGACCTCTCCGTCGGCGCATAGCACCTGATTTGGGGATAGCCTCGCCTCTGAGACCACTCAACTTTAAGGGATAGCTCCTTCCTCCCCACAGATGGCTCGGTCTCAGCCTTCTTAAGAAATTCCTCAATTCTACTCACACGTATATTGTTCACGAACTCGTCCTCAGACATCTCTAGACGGATGCTCAATCTGAGAATTAATAAATACATCTCAAAACGGTTATAGGTGAGCATGTCTGGAGAAAAGGCCCTCCTCGGAATAGATTCGGGAACATCGGCCTGTAAGGTTGTAGCCTTCGATCTAAGGGGGGAGGTGATAGCGGAAGCAACGACCGAGCATAGGATAAGTTATCCAAGGATTGGGTGGGCTGAACAGGATGCGGAGTGGTGGTGGGATGCCGCAGTTAATTCCATGAAGGAGGTGATTAAGAAACTGAGAAATTATAAGATCATCGGTATAGGGGTGGATTCGCAGCGTGAGGCTGTAGTGCCCATCTCGAAAGAGGGTAAGAGAATCTCCAGAAGCCTAATCTGGCTCGATCAGAGGGCCATGGAGGTCCTGCCAAGTATCCGGGAGAGATTGGATGAATCTGAAGTCATCAGGAAGACAGGTGTCGGAATAGATCACATATTCTCGGCGGCCAAGCTCCTATGGATTAAGAAGCATGAGCCCAAGATATTCAACGAGGCTGAACACTTCCTTTTCCCAAAAGATTACATAATCTATAAATTAACTGGGGAGATGGCCACCGACTATTCGATGGCGAGCAGAACCATGCTGTTTAACATCCATAAACTTGAGTGGGATGAGGACATCTGCGATGCTTTAGAGATACCTGTCGAGAAATTACCTCAACCACATCCATCACCAGATATAGTTGGATATGTCTCAGAGAAAGCCTCATCGATCACAGGAGTGCCCAAAGATACCCCTGTCGTCGGCGGCGGAGGGGATAGACCATGCGAGGCCCTTGGAGGAGGAGCCTTGAGAAATGGAGACGTGGTTTTGGGAACCGGAACCGGCAGCGTCGTTGAGGTCTGCTTAGAGAATCCATCACCAGATGGAGAGAAGAGGGCCGATTGTTGCTGCCACGTTATCCCGGGGAGATGGGAGTATGAGATGACCATAATGACCACCGGCGCCTCGATGAGGTGGTTTAGAGACGTGTTCGGGTCGGAGGAGAGGAGGCTGGCGGAGAAATTGAATAGAGACGTCTATAGCGTATTTGATGAGATGGCTGAAAGGGTTCCGGCGGGATCCGAGGGACTTTACTTCTATCCGTACTTCATGGGCGCAAGAGCGCCCATCTACGACCCACATGCGAGGGGTGTCTTCTATGGGATCGCTCTAGGCCATCGGAAAGAACACTTCATAAGGGCCATCCTAGAGGGGGTCGCCTTCCAATACGCTGGAGCCCTGAAGGTAATCTCCGATCTCGGGGTGAAGGTCGGGAAGATAACCGTGGTGGGTGGAGAAGCGAAGAGCGATCTCTGGAATAGATTGAAGGCAGACATCATGAATATGCCGATAATAGTCACGAAGATCAAGGATGCCGCAGCCCTAGGCTCGGCCATACTCGCATCAATAGGTTCAGGAATCTACAGCAACTTCGAGGAGGCCGTCAAGAATATGGTCTCGATAGAGAAGATCTATGAGCCGGATCCGGAGACCCATAGAAAATACCTAGAATTTATCGAGAGATATTGGGAGATTTGCAGAAAACTCTTCCCCTTAAGCTATATATAGTTGGCTATCCTGCATAAGTCATAGACATGGAACAAGATGTAGATATCTTGACTGCGGGGTTCATAGTTGTAGATATAATTGCGGCCGGATTATCGAAGATCCCTGTTCCAGGAGAGCTCATCTTCGCCCCCCTCGGGATAAGATTGAGGATAGGGGGTCACCCCGCAAACGTATCGATAGATCTGATGCAGATGAATCTTGAGAAGGGGAAGGTGGGGACCGTTGGCGCGGTTGGAGACGATTTTCTAAAAGACTTCATAAAAAATATTCTCGAGAGCAAGGGTTTGCTCACATACCTTCAGGAGGTTAAAGGGGTGGAGACGGGTAAGACCGTGATCCTAGTAGTTAAAGGGGAAGATAGACGATATATAAATGAGCCGGGCGCAAATCTAAGTTTAAGCTTCGATCACGTCTCAAGTATCCTAAGGAAGGTTAAGCCGAAGATATTCTATATTGCATCGGGACTCTTGGGAGACTTCGACTTCAGAGTTTGGGAGCTCGTGAAGTTCTGCAAAGAGAATGGGATAATCACCATGATAGATCTCGTCAAACCCTTGGGCAAGGACTGGAATTACATCCATCCAGCGCTAAAGTATTCCGATATAATGCACTGCAATGTCTTAGAGTTGAGGGGGGTGAGCGGGAAAGCGGACGTTAAAGATGGGTTGAGATGGCTTGTAGAGAGGGGCGTGGGAATCCCGATAATCAGCGATGGGGAGAATGGGGTATTCTCCATATTTAAGGAAGCCTATATAAGACAGCCGGCGTTCAAGGTTAAGGTGGTCGATCCAACCGGAGCCGGAGACGCATTATGCGCAGGAATACTCTTCAAGGTCTACGAATTGCTCAAATCCGGGAAAACGCTTGAAGACCTATCGGTGGATGAGGTCGCCAAGATACTACTATATGGTCAGGCGGCTGGAGCTGCATGCATAGGAATGATAGGAACGACGCCCGGAGTCACCTCTGAGAGGATAAACGGAATATTAGACGAGCAGGGTGAGAAGGTTCTCTCAAGGACCTTGATTGAGAAGGCTTAAACCAATCCGACCTCCGGAACCTCCGGCAACCTATAGTATAGATAGCTATTGGGTTTGTCTTTCTCGGTTAATAGACCCTCGCAATATACCTTTTTCTTTGAGTAGATCTTCACGACCCCCTTACATCCGCTTAAGCCCTCAACATCATCTAAGAGGATAGACTTAATCTCATGTGGTTTTAGGGCGAGTTTGATCTCCTTGATAACCTTATCCGTCTCGCCATCGTAGAATCTCATCTTAATCTCGTTCTCCTCATCCGCCTTATTGATGAATAATATCTTCGTCGACCAGCCGTCCTGCGAGTACCAGCCCTTCAAAACGGCCATCTTAACGTTTTTTAAGCACTCTACCTCTTAAACTTTTTAGCCTCGCACAATCTCGCGACCGCTCACGAAGGAAACCGTAAATAAGGAAATTAATGACTTTATAATTGAAGTCCCGGCCTTATGAGGGGGATTGGTGTTGGAAGCGGCTGAATCCGAGGGTTGGGAGGAGAAAAGAGATAAGGCCGTTCAAATACTTGAGGCTGTGGCAAACGACGTTGGCACGCCCAGAAACATTAGGAGGGCGGCGAAAAACGCGGCAGATGAGCTGTTCAATGAGAAATATGCTCCGGCGGTCAGAGCCGCGAATGCAATAGAGATAATTGAGGAGATAATAAATGATCCAAACATGCCCGTGTTTACGAGAACCCAGCTCTGGATGGCTATATCGATTTTGGAGACCATACGCTCAATGCCAAAGTAATTCCAGGAGACCCCCACAATAATATCTCCAGAACATTTTATCGTTGTTGGCCATTTAAAGATTAAATCTGGAGCTGTGGAGGATACCTTGCATTGAGGACCGGCAGGGCTAGGAGTAGGATTAGATTCGAGCTGATGAATGAGGATGGAAATAGAATAATCATGATCTTCGAGGGAAGGATCAGCAGGGAGAAGCTTATGCAAATCGCAGATTTCATGGAGCTTTACAGCGGATTCTCCGAGCAAGATCGGCAAGAATACCGATATGAAGGAAGCAAGCTCGCCAAACTCACGAGGATAATCTCGATGTATTTTCCGGCAACATACTTTACATCACGCGACGCGGTTGAGGCATATATATCGGAGTATAGGGAGCCGCTGAGCCTAAGCACCGCCTCGACCTATCTGGCCAGACTCGCTGAGAGGGGATTCTTGGAGAGGAGGAGGATCGGTGGAACAATAAGGTACAGGGTGGCCAGACCTCAATCCCGGATCCCCTTACATGAAAAGGAATTTCAGATGGATGGGCAGGAGTTCGAGGAAACGATCTAAATCGTTTTTAGGGTCTACGAATCTGTATTACTAAAAGGCGGCGAATATGAGGAAAGTTCTAAGGGATCTCTTGAGGAGATCTGGGCTGAATCTGGGCGATCCAAAGATCTTGGAGGAACTCGTGATCGAAACCCACCTAACCAAACCCCAGCTCGAAACCCTGCTGGTGGAGTTCGCAACCGCATCTCTAGGCTTAAGACTAAGCACGGAGAAGAAGGCGAGGCTGAGAGGCGTCAGCAAGGGGGCTTACTCCAGGACTAAGAGACAAGCAATGGACAATATCAGGAAAAGCGTCTACACAATATTACTCCTTAGATTCCTAGGGATTATGAGCGACGAAAATATAGCGTCGATAATGGAGGCCGCGAAGCTGATAGCCGAAGGTAGATTGAGTGACGCAATGTTGCTTCTACGCTCCGTGACGCTATGTGACATCACGAAAAGATAAATTTCCGCAAGCTAATCCCTCCCCACGCCCAGAGCTCGAGCTTATCGAATATTTGCCCTAATTGGGTTGAATTGTGAACTTTTATCTAGAAAAAATTTAAATAAATGACATGCCATTAATCAGACATGCCATCTGAGAATGAAAAGATGGAGAATAATCTGCTGAATCTCAATAAGAGGGTTAGCAGGAGAGCAGCCCTCTCAACGGCCGCGAAAGTTGGGATAACAGCTGTGGTGTGCGGTGTGGTCGCGGGAGTCGGCGGGTATTTCGCGGGTTCAGCGGCAGCCCCGCCCAAGACCGTTACCAAGACCGTCCCCACGACGGTTACGGCCACGAAGACCGTTGGGGCCGCAACAGTTACCGAGACGGTCACTAAGACCGTTACCAAGACCGTCCCCACGACGGTTACGGCTACGGTTGCGACGACGCCGACCACGCCGACCGGGAAACTGTTTGAGGGAGTTAAGATTACTGGTGCGACCCTGGCTGGAGGTCCTAAAGGAGCCATCTCGAGCGTTCTATACCATTATAGGCCTATCTTCAAGGAGCTGACCGGGGCGGATCTAGACATAGTTGAGCTATCCTTCGCAGACCTACCCGTCAAGATCTTGGCAGACCTCACAACGGGTGCAGGAAAGTACGACTTCTTCGTCCCATGCAGCAATATCATGGGAGACCTCGTCGCGGGAGGTTATGTGTGGGAGCTAGATAAATGGATGAAGGATCCGCGATTCCCGAAGTGGGATCCAGATTCTGTTCCATACGCGGTGGCCCAGTGCTCTAGGTGGGGCGGGCACTGGTATGGTGTTCCATGGGACAGCGATGCATGGTACCTGAACTGGAACATGAGGTATATGGATAAGGTTCTAAGGGATAAGGATAAGAGGCGTGAGTTCAAGGATAAGTATGGGTATGAGCTGAACCCATACAAGTGGTACAGGGATAGGGAGCTGACTTGGCAGAAGGTCAGGGATATGTGTGAGTTCTTCACCGGATGGGACTGGAACGAGGATGGAGAGCCGGACTGGGGAATGATCATGGGCCTCCGAACCGGCGAGCAGGGAACCTTCTGGTGGGAGCCCTTCGTGGCCCCCTTCATCGTTAATCCAGGGCCAATGATGGACAGATACCACAACATCCTCTATTACGATCCCGAGACCATGGATCCGCTGGTGAAGTCGCCTGGAATCGTGGAGGGAACCAAGCTATTCGTCGAGATCTGCACGAAATTCACGCCCAAGGCCGCCCTAACCTTCACCTTCGCCGAGACCTGGGACTACTTCCTAAACAAGCAGAAGGCGATGTTCACCTTCATGCCGCCGGACACCTTCACGCTGGTAGGAAACCCGGAGAAGTCAAGGATGCGAGGATATCTGATGACCACCCCGCCTCCTGGAAGCGAGGTCTATTATGACTTAAAGGAGAAGCGTATGGTTGAGAAGATAAACCTCATCGGCGATCCAGCAGGATGCCATTGGCACCCATGGGTCTCAAAGCTGTCAAAAGCTCCTGAAGCTGCATACTGGTTCTCAGCCTATGTAGCAACCCCGGAGCAGCATAGATTAACTACGGCCAGCGCCTACGCCTGGACCGGGATCGATCCAGGCTTCCTAAGCGACCTGCTCACCGACTACGGTGGAACCGCCACGTTGGCGGACTATCACCTACCAGGAGGATTTAAGGATCCAGGCTATCCAACTGCGTGGTATAATGAGGGAGACCTGAGGAGGGCTCATATCGCGGTCTTCAACAACTGGTTCGCGATGGACGGCCAGTATAACTATCACAGGATACCTGGAGCCACCGCGATCTTCACGATAATAGACACCCATATAATTGGAGAGGCCATAGCCGCAGGCGTACCAGTCGAGGAGGCGCTGTATAGGTGCTGGAAGGACATAAACAAGGTGATAGACGACTATGGAAGAGACAAGATGAAGAAGTGGTATCACGACGCCATAGGCTATGGTAAGCCGAACCCATATAAGCCCAGACCATGGCTGTGGGACGATAGGGTAGTTCCAAAGGACCTAATATTTGAGTAAGCCCCCACTATCCCAATCTTTTTATTTCTCCTCGTTCCTTACCTGATGGGTGGAAGGGTCGTGAAGCCGAAGTTCACTGTCTATCATCTCTTCCTGGCGATCCCAGTACTATATGCGTTAAGCCTCGTCATATTCCCACTAGTATATTCTGCGGCCATATCCTTCACGAACTGGAAATTAGGTATTCCAACCTATGAATTCGTCGGGCTTAGAAACTATATTGATGAATTCCATGACTATAGGTTTTGGAACTCACTCCGAGTCACATTTCTGATAACTGCGGGCGCGGTTCCCGTCGAGATCATTCTAGGACTGATAATAGCTGTATTAATGAGCCATCAAATCAAGCTTAGAGGATTCTTTAGAAGTATATTGTTGATACCGCTCTTCACATCACCCGTTGCTATCGCCCTGATGGGTGAGGTTGTCATGTATGAGGCAGGCGGGCCCATTAACGGCTACCTAAAGCTTCTTGGACTGCAACCGATTTCATGGCGTTCGAGCGCAACTATGGCTCCATGGACCGTAGTTATATGGGATGTATGGGAGTGGACTCCATTCTGCTTCCTCATCTTCCTAGCAGGTATCCAGGCGATCCCACGCGTATATTATGAGGCGGCGGAAATAGATGGCGCATCCGGGTTCCAAATCTTTAAGAGCATTACGCTCCCGATGTTAAAATATCCTCTGATAACGGTTACGATGTTTAGGCTCGTCGACACCCTGAAGATCTTCGAGATACCATTCGTCCTGATGGCTGGGGGAGGGCCGGGCATAGCCACCGAGGTTCAAAGCGTCTACATCTATAAGGCAGGCTTTAGGGGCTTCCAGTTTGGAGCGGCCTCAGCATACAGCATGGTCTTCCTCATAATCGTTATGGTTATAATGATGATATTCATAAGGAGGGTGAGATCCTACTATGCCTAGGAGGACGAGTATTCTTAAGACGGCGGCAATCTACATCGGAATACTTATCTTCGTAGCATTCTTCTTCTTCCCAATCCTATGGATGATAGTTACCTCGATAAAGCTTCCAAGAGATATGTTCTCGCTAGGAGTACTACCCTTCATACAGTTTGAACCAACGCTCAAACATTGGCACTCGGAGCTTGTCACGGTCGGGGCCGAGAATAGACACGCCCTCATCAATAGCACGATCATAGGCTTATCCAGCGCGACGATATCGACCGTACTTGGAATCTTAGCTGGCTACGCGCTGGCCAGATACGAGTTTAAGAAGTGGAAGAACATCGATATAATTACATGGTTCCTCTCACTGAGATTCTTGCCCGCAATCTCGGTTGCGATACCCTTCTATATATTGGTCAAGACCGCCGGACTCCTAGACACACATATAGCCGTCATCATACTCCACTCCGCATTCTTCCTACCATACTCGGTTCTAGTTCTCAGAGATGCATTCAAATCTCTTCCAAGGGAGATAGAGGAGGCGGCCATGGTCGATGGAGCATCTCCCTCCACAATCCTCTGGAGGATAGCGGTTCCATTAATAGCCCCTGCAATAGTCGCCGTCTTCATACTCCTATTCTCATTCTCGTGGAACGAGTTCCTATTCGCCTTCCTCCTAACATCTAAGGTTGCGGTGACGATGCCCGTCCATATAGCTGGAAGCGTTACGACGATCGGAGTCCTCTTCTACACGCTCAGCGTTAGACAGCTATTGGCGATAATCCCGCCGGTAATCTTAGCCCTCTTCATCCAGAGATACATAGTCAGCGGTCTCACCCTAGGCGCTATCAAGGGCTGAAACCCGAATCAACTATATTTATACCCCTTATGGAGACTTATGTCCAGATGTCGGACTATGGATTGATCATAGTCTTCATCAGCCTATTCGCGATACAGACGATCATCTACTCATTCATCCTCCTAAGATTGAGGAGTAAGGTCGTTTCGATGAATCTCGTGAAGAGGGCTGGATCCCCGTACCTGGCCGAGAGGCCCTCGGAGACCATGCTGAGAATATTAAGGGAGCTATCATCTTCGGATGGGCTGAGGGCTAGGGATTTAAGCATGAAGCTTGGATTGAGCAGAGAGCATGTCGCGAGGCTGCTCAAGAGGATGGTTGAGGAAGGGTTAATAATTAGGGAGGGGAAGCCGTATCGGTATAGAGCGACCGGGCTCGGAAAGAGGCTGCTGAAGGAGTATGGTGATGGATGAGTGGGAGGCATGAACCCAAGATCCCGAAATGGTGGCTCGCCCTAACAACTCCGGAGGATGATTGGGAGGTAGATGATCTGGAGGAGATGAAGGAGCTTATAGCCGAGAAGCCTCCATTAAAGGAGCTTGAGCACATGGTGATCTCAGCCTTCATCTCGGGATTCTTCCAGGCATGCGGGGAACTCGGATATATAGAGATGGTTCATGGAGATCGAAGAATCCTAACTCCATACATCTCTCTGGCCGGGGATGTCGAGGTTGTGGAGGCCATGGCTAGACTCTTCGGGGATGTTCAGGAAAAGAAGTTAAGTGAAGATGGTAGGAAGCTGAGCATAACCGTTACAGGGCTTAGGGCGATAATAATCCTCAGGATAATCTCATCTCTCTTTAAGGGATGGAAGCGGAAGGCCGCCGAAAAGATGTTGAAATATGGTTACAAGATGACGGATCTAAAGAAGTATGAGAGGTTGAGGGAGGAGTTGGAGGTCGCCGAGGACCTGATCGAGGTCTCCAGAAAGCCTATAAAGATCTTAAAGAGGAGATTTAAGCCCAAAATCCGCTAAAAATTTCCAAAAGACATATATAATTCAACCTTCCTTATTAACACGCGTGAATGGGTATGAATGATAAGCAGAAAGAAGATCTATTTAAGAGGAAGTTGAGTAGACGTGAAGCCATAGGCACGGCCGGGAAGGTTGCCATAAGCGCTATAGTCGCCGGGGTTGTGGCCGGAGTTGGGGGATATTTTGCGGGATCGGCCGCAGCTCCTGGAGCGACGACCGTAACCCAGAAAGTTACCGAGACCAAGACCGTGACGGCCGCCGCGGCCACGGTTACAAAGACCGTGGCCGGAGCCGCTAAAACCGTTACCGAGACCAAGACGGTGACGAAGACGGTCACCGCTGGGGCTCCGACGACCCCCGTTAAGCCTGTCTATACCATGATTTTCGCCTCTCCTGAGTGGCTTCCTGGAAGGTTGACGGGGCTGATCGCCAAGAAGTTCCCCGAGTGGTCTGCGAGGAAGCTCGGCAAGCCGATCGCGGTCAAGATGGACCTAATACCTTGGACCGTAGTTCATGATAGGATTACCACATTCTTAGCCGCGAAGTCTGAGGAGCCAAGTATATTCATCTCGGATAGCCAGTGGCTTGGAGAGCTCTATGCCGGAGGCCATATCAAGAGGTTAAACCCGATAATCGAAAAGGATCCGGAGCTTCAGCAGCTCATAAATAGATTCGACGACTCGCTGATAACCTATTATATGACCTATCCACAGGGCAACAGAGATTGTATAGTCGGCTTCGGCCACGAGGGGGACGTACTCGTAATAGTTTATAGGGAGGATCTCTTCACCCATCCGGATGAGCGGGAGAACTTTAAGGCCGAATACGGATATGATCTTCCAACGAAGTATGAGGACTGGTATCCGGCCCAATTCGACTGGTATCAGCTGAGAGATATAGCGAAGTTCTTCACTAGGAAGGCTGGAGATGAGCTGGCCGGAAAGAGGCTTGAAGCAGACTTCTATGGAATAGCAACCCACTTCGGAAAGCAGTATGACGCAATAGCATGCGTCTTCGGAACAATGCTCTACGTGCATGGAGAATATTGGTGGGACCCAATTACTGGAGAGGTTGAAGGATACATAAACAGCGATAGAGCCGTTAAGGCCCTAGAATTCTACAAGGAGCTAATGAAATATGCCCCTCCGAATGCTCCTGAGGCATGGTATGATGAGACGAACGCGGCGTTACAGGCTGGAAGAGTTGCGGTGATATACAATTGGTGCGGTTTCCTACCCAGCAACTTCGATCCATCAGTCTCAAAGGTATACAATGTCATCAAGGTAGTCCCACCACCGGGCCATAAGGGAGACGATGGAATCTTTAGGAGATACTCGACCATCGGAGGACAGCCCATGGTCATCAACGCCCACAGTAAGCACGCCGAGGAGGCCCTAGCATTTATGAAGTTCTGGTTTGAGCCGGAGCAACAGAGGATGTGGGCTGAGGGCGGAGGAGGAGTATGCCTGACGCCATATAACCGCGCCTACGCCGACTCGATACCATTCCAAGTAGACTTCTGGAACGTGCCATTCTACCCCGAGATGTTGCTGGCCGTTCAGGAGGAGATCCACGCAGCCTTGATGGAGGAAAAGAGCCCGAAGCAGGCGCTAGACGACCTAGCTAAGAGGCATAAGGAGATCATAGAGAGGGAGGGCTATCCAGAGAAATATCCGCCGGAGCAGAGGTTCCCGCCAGGACTTAAGACGCCGGCCGACGTCATCAGAGCCGGAGAACCCATGAGCGAGGTTGGTAAGCCTAAGAAGTAGTCAGGATTCGGCGAAGTTCATGACAAGGCAAGCAACTTCGAGGATACGTAGAAGGTCTCTGACGGAAAAATACTTCCCAATTATTTTAATAACCCCAGCCGTGGCGATAACCCTATTTTTGGTTATCTTCCCGCTTATCTGGGCTCTCGGCCTAAGCTTCTACGACTACAACGTCATTAGAGGAGGAGTGATGCGATTTGTAGGACTTGACAACTATGCTCGCTTACTATCGAGCCGCACTATATGGAAGAGATTCGTAACCACGGCTGAGTTTGTCGTCTCAGCGGTCCTACTCGAATTTCTGATAGGTTTTGGCCTCGCCTTCCTCTTCTACCAACAGTTTAGGGGGAGAAGGTTGGCGATGGCGCTCGTCACGATGCCCATGCTCATAGCTCCGGTAGCCACGGGCCTCTTCTTCAGATATATCTTCGACGCAACCCACGGCGTCGTCACATACTTCCTTTACTTGATAACTGGGAAGCATATCAAACTTCTCAGTGAACATGCTATGTTGTCATGCGTCATTGTAGATGTTTGGCAGTGGTCTCCGTTCATGATGCTATTCATCCTAGCGGGCCTTGAGGCTGTTCCAAGACATCTCTTAGAGTCCGCTAGAGTCCGCCGAGATAGATAGGTTTAGCTGGTTTACGAAGTTCAGGGTTGTGATCTGGCCCACGATAAGACCCCTCGTCATGCTAGCCCTACTCTTCAGAACCATGGACGCCCTAAGAACCTTCGACACCGTATATATCCTCACCGAGGGTGGGCCGGGCACCAGAACGGAGCTAATCTCCCTACATCTTTATAGGCTGGCATTCTCTTTCTTCAGAACCGGCGAGGCGTGCGCATTAGCATTTATATTGTTGGTCCTCGTAATACTATTGACGAACCTCTACCTCAGAATGGCTAGGAGGGTTGGGGTGTGAGCCGCGCTAGGAGGAGGGGAAACAGGATCGCTAAGCGAGCATTACTCTATATAGCTGTGGTAATAGTCTGCATAATCTACGTCTTCCCAATCTATTGGATATTCTGCACATCATTCAAGACCAGGGCCCAAGCCTTTAACTGGCCACCACTATTCATCTGGAACCCAACCACGAGAAACTATATCGATATATTCTTGAAGAGGCAAACGGAGATAGAGGCGATCACCGGCAAGGTCATAGAGCTCGCGACAGGCGCGGAGGTATTCTTCTACAACAGCTTTATGGCGGTTCTGGGAAGCATAGCCCTAGCAATACTTATCGGAACACTCGCCGCATATAGCTTCTCGAGGTATAGGCCTAAGGGAACCGACACTCTAATGTTCTTCATCCTCTCGACTAGAATGCTGCCGGCGATAGTGGTCGCCATACCGATGTTCTTCTTCTATAGGAAGCTGGGTCTATACAATACGATTCCAGGGCTAATCCTACTTTACACGATGTTCAACCTGCCATTCGCCGTCTGGATGATGAAGAGCTTCTTCGACGAGATACCGATCGACATAGAGCAGGCCGCCATGGTCGATGGCTCAAAGCCTCTGAAGATCTTCTTCAAGATAGCATTACCGCAGGTCTACGTCGGGTTGGCCGCGACCCTAGGATTCCTCGTGATAAACGTTTGGAATGAGTTCCTGTTCGCCATGCTATTGACCGAGAAGACGACCAGAACAGTTCCGGTCGCGTTGGCGGCGACCCGCGGAGAGGTTGGAATTAACTGGGGCCTATTGGCCGCGATCGAGGTCCTCTACGTGATACCCGCGATAGTCCTGATCTTCCTCCTCCAGAAATATCTCTTAAGGGGAATGACCTTCGGAACGGTTAGAGGTGTATAGCATTGACGAGGGTAACCATCAGAAATCTCGAGAAGAGCTATGGTGAGGTTAAGGCCGTAGATGGGCTAAGCCTAGATATATCCCATAGATCCTTCGTAGTCCTCTTGGGGCCGACAGGGGCCGGAAAGACCACGACCCTGAAATGTATCGCCGGAGTAATTAGACCCGATCGGGGTGAGATCTTATTCGATGGAGAGGTCGTCAACGATATCCCCCCATGGGAGAGAGATGTCGCCATGTTCTTCCAAACCTACGCCCTATACCCCCACCTAAGCGTCTATGACAACATAGCGTATCCGCTGAGGGAGAGAGGGCTGAGCAAGGCCGAGATAGACAATACCGTTAAGAGGATCGCTAAAACCCTGAGGATAGAGCATCTACTGGATAGAAAGGATCCAACGACCCTAAGCGGGGGAGAGATGCAGAGGGTCGCCTTAGCCAGAACTCTCGTAAGGAGCCCCAGACTATTCATCCTAGATGAGCCGATAACGAATCTGGATGCGAAGCTTAGGGAGGAGATGAGGACCGAGTTTAAGAGGCTCCACAAGGAGCTGAACCAATCGGTCATCTACGCGACCCCAGACTTCCTGGAGGCCCTCTCGATAGGCGAGAAGATAGCCGTGATAAAGGATGGCAAGCTTATACAATATGACACTCCCGAGAATATCTTCATGGATCTTACGGAGATTAAAGGAGAGTGGGTCAATAAGCTATCTGGAGACGAGGTCATCTTGGGGATAAGGCCTAGAGATATAAGGATCTTGACCACGAAGGACCCCAAAGCCATCCCCGCAACGACGATCGCGGTTGAGCCTATAGGCTACGAGAGCATCATAACGGCGAATGTTGGAGAACTTGAGATGAAGGTCGTGGTTAAGGGCTTCATAAACTTAGAGTATCGTCAACAGATCTGGCTGAAGCCCGACATGAGGAGGATACATATAATAGATCCTAAGACAGAGGAGGTGTTGCTTTGATGCCAAAAGTCTCCACCATCGAGAGGACCGGAATAATACTCTCGATAATAGGCTTGATCCTGATGTTCCAGCCATTCAAGGCCGAACTATTCACCTACGGATTCTACATGATGGCCTTAGGAGCCGTCATCTACACCCTAAGCACCTATCTACCCGTAAGGAATCCCAAAGGCGAAACGACGGTCAGGGACATAGTCAAGTGGTCCATCATAATAGCCGGGGTGGTGATCTCGGTAGCAGTTATCTCGATGTTCATCGCGCCATACACGGTAGCCTAGGAGGTGGTTAAGGTGACCGTCATAAGATTAGAGCACCTCACCAAGAGGTTTGGGGACCTAGTCGCCGTGAACGACCTAAACCTCACGATAAACCATGGAGAATTCGTCTGCTTCCTAGGGCCGAGCGGGTCCGGGAAGACCACCCTCCTCAGGATGATAGCAGGCCTCGAGACCCCCACCAAGGGAGAGATATACTTCGATGATGAGAGAGTTACAGATCTACCGACACCGGATCGAAATATCGCCATGGTCTTCCAATTCCCAGCCATCTATCCAAGCCTCACGGTCTATGAGAACATAGCGGTCCCATTGAGGGCGGAGGGATTGAGCGCCGACGAGATCAGGAAGAGAGTTATGTGGGCAGCGGAGATGGTGGGCATAAAACAATATCTAAACTATAGGTATGGTCAGCTCGATATGGGGACGCTCCAGAGGGTCTCGATCGCGAAGGCGATAGTTAGAAGGCCTAGAGTCTTCTTATTCGATGAGCCGCTGAGCAACTTAGACGCAAAGCTTAGAGACTCTCTAAGATATCAGTTCAAGAAGATCCACGCCGAGATAAAGCAGACCATGATCTACGTAACCCATGATCAGCTTGAAGCGATGGCCCTCGCAGATAGGATAGCGATCCTCAAAGATGGCGTATTACAGCAATATGACACCCCGGAAAATATCTTCTATCACCCGGTGAATAAATTTGTCGCATACTTTATAGGTAGTCCGACGATAAACTTCATCGACGCCACCCTACACATATCGAGGGAGAGGGCCTATGCGGAGTTCGGTGGAGCAACCATAGATCTAGGCGAGATAAAGGACCTGTTGGTTGAGAGGATAGGCGAGACCACCAAAGACTACATACTCGGAATTCGACCCCAACACGTCACAATCTCATTTGAGGAAATTCCAAACTCATTTAGGTCGAAGGTGACGACGGTGGAGTCTATGGGCACCTCCTCTCTAATCGAGCTAAGCCGCGACAACATCCTATTCAAAGCATTGTGGGAGGGATCATTCCCGAAGAAGCCCGGGGACGAGGTATGGGTACGATTTGACCAAAACATGATCAGGGTGATAGACAAGAAGAGCGAGAAGGTCCTGGTCTAGCCATCGAGTAAAAATTATAAGCCGCTAACCTCCTCTCTTTATTGAGGTGGAGCCGGTTTGAAGATAGGAATCTTTACCGTATTGTATAACGACCAGCCGCTGGAGAAGGTTTTACGATATGTATCGCAGCTTGGATATGAGGCCGTTGAGCTCGCCGCCTGGAAGGGCAGCACCCATCTAGACATAGATAAGGTTGTGAGCGGAGGGGCTCAGGAGCTTAAGAGGCTCGTAGAGAAATACAACATGACCATCTCCGCTGTCTCGAACCACCTTGAGGGACAGCTCGTGCTGGGGCCGCATGACGCCTCAACCGACGACTGGTTCAAGGGAACCCCTGAGGAGAAGATCAAGTATGGGATTATGAGGATGAAGAAGACCGCCGACGCCGCAAAGGCTCTCGATGTCCCAGTCGTGGTTGGATTCACGGGCTGCCCGAATTGGGGCGCATGGTACATCTTCCCGCCGGCCTATGAGAAGATCTATGAGAGCTTCTTCGATGTCTTCGCCGAGAGATGGGGTGAGATCTTAGATCACTTCGCATCAAATGGCGTTAAGTTTGCCCATGAAGTCCATCCGCAGGAGCTCGCATATAATATCGAGACCGCCGAGCAGGCTTTGAAGGCGATTAACGGCAAGAAGGAGTTTGGATTCAACTTCGATCCAAGCCACCTAGTCTGGCAACTCATAGACCCGGTGGTCTTCATCAAGAAGTTCGGGGATAGGATCTATCATGCACACGCTAAGGATGGAGAGCTCGTCGAGGAGAATCTCAGGATCTCGGGAGCGATCCCAACGGGGAGCTGGATGAGGCCTACCAGGGGATTCAGGTTCAGGATTCCCGGATGGGGTCAGGTTCCATGGAAGAGGGTGATAACGGCGCTCGCCGAGGTCGGATACGACTATGTCCTGAGCTACGAGCACGAGGATCCCGTGATGAGCAGGGAGGACGGGGTTGAGAAAACTATAGCTTTCCTGAAGCCCCTGATCATTAAGAAGAGGCTTGAGAGGGTCTGGTGGTAGATTATGAGCGAGGAGAAGGAAGTTGGATTCGTGACGATGGGCGTTGTCGAGAAGGCAAAGGAGATCAAGGAGATAGGCGTTGGGATGCTCGGCTACGCCTTCATGGGAAAGGCTCACACAAACGCATACATTAAGATGCCCATCTTCTTCTATCCACCTCCAGCCAAGCCCAAGCTCGTCGCGATCTTCGGGAGGACGGAGGAGAGGGTCAAGGAGGCGGCGAGGAGATTTGGATACAAGAAGTATTATACGGATTGGAGGGAGCTCATAAGGGATCCTGAGGTCGAGGTCGTGGATAACGGCCTACCAAACTCCATGCATAAAGATCCATGCATAATGGCCGCCGAGCTCGGAAAGCATGTATTCTGCGAGAAGCCTTTAGCCAGAGACGCTAAGGAGGCCGAGGAGATGTATAGGGCGGTCGAGAAGGCCAAGGTCAAGCATATGGTCGGCTTCAACTATAGATTCGTCCCAGCCAGTCGCCGGAAGCGGAGCCCTAGGAGATCTAGGGGCCCACATAATCGACCTGGCCAGATTCCTCGTGGGAGAGATAGACTCGGTTGTCGGGGTAATGAAGACATTCATCGAAGAAAGGCCGCTGCCGGAAGATCCATCGAAGAAGGGGAAGGTGGATGTCGACGATGCATTCATAGCCCTAGTGAAGTTCGAGAACGGGGTCATCGGGAGCATCGAGGCATCGAGATTCTGCGCTGGGAGGAAGAACTATGAAAGGGTTGAGATCCACGGATCCGAAGGAACGATAGTCTTCAACCTCGAGAGATTTAACGAGCTCGAGGTCTACACGAATAAGGATCCATTGGATAGGAGAGGGTTTAAGAACATATTGGTGACCGAGAGCGTACACCCATTCTATGATAAATGGTGGCCTCATGGACACGTGATCGGATGGGAACACACATTCGTCCATGAAGTATATCACTTCTTCGACGCGATAGCCAATGATAAGCCCATAGAGCCTTGGGGAGCCACATTCTACGATGGCCTCAGGGTCAATCAGATAATGGATGCGATAGTAAGGTCTGCGGAGTCCGGCAAGTGGGAGTCGACGAAATAATCCCACAATTTTTTATCCATAAATCTACCTGAACAATCCTCTCAAGAACTTCAAACCATTCTCAGCCAGTAGATCCTGACTCCTCTCTAGAGGTCTCCAGATCGATGCCGCTCGGGCGATCTCCTTGATCCCAGGCTGGAAGGTCTCTATTACAAGCCACCTCTCATATCCTATATCCTTCAGGGCCTCGGCAACCTCCCTCCACGGTATATGTCCTGTTCCGGGGGTTCCCCTATCGTTTTCACATGCATGGACGTGGAATAGCTTGTCGCCGAGCATCCTTATCGCGCTGGAGAACGACTTCTCCTCTATATTCGCGTGATATGTGTCGAAGTGGGCCTTAACGTTCTCCTCCCCAACATCCTCGATGAATCTCAAAACATCAGACGATAGGTTCACCAGGCTCGTCTCATAGCGGTTTAAGGGCTCGACGGCGATATACACACCTCTATCCCTAGCATATCTAGCGGCCTCCCTAACCCCCTCGACGGCCATCCTCCAAGCCTTCTCCTTATCGTCGAAGAGCACCTTGCCGACCGCCGCGTAGACCGGGCCCGCAATCACATCGACCTCAAGCTTGGATGCGAAGTCTGCGCAGAACTTTAGATAGTTTAGGGCGTTGTCTCTGATGGATCTGTCGGGGCTCGTGAAATCCCTCTCAGGGCTCATCACCGCGCAGATCGACGAGCATGGCAGCTGATGGGATTCTAGGTTCTCCTTAATCGACCTCGCATCCAAGATCTTTGGATCCTCGACAGGTATCTCTATCCCATCCGCCCCAGCCCTCTTCGCCTTCTCAATCGCCGAGACATTAAATGGATATACCCATACCCAGCTAGTCACCCCAAACCTTACCATAACTTATCACGCAACCTAAATCTCCCTTACGCATATAAGTCTTTGCCGACGAACATTTTTAAGCGAGAGTCGATGGTTAACTAGTGTGAGATTTATGAGGAGATATAAGTTGGCTTCGGGAACCTGGCCATACATGTTTCCGCCGTATGCCGCCAGACCATACACGTTGGAGGAATCCGTTAAGATGTTATCTGAGCTTGGGTTTGAGGGCGTTGAACTCTCAGGATTTAAGCCGCATGCGCATCCAGACCTATATCCCGCGAAGAAGGATCGGAGGGACCTCGAGTCCATGATAAAGTCCTTTAAGCTTGAGATCTGTGGATACGCTGCCGATATGGGCGGGTACGCGATCGCCTCAAACTATGAGAGCGAGAGGAGGGCATATGAAGAAATGTTCGACAAAAACCTAGACTTCTGCCAGGATCTCGGGATAAAGGTGATGAGGGTCGACACGGTTTCGGGGCCGAAGGGCATACCCGGGGTGCCGTGGGAGACGGCGATGAAGAGGGTCATCGAGATGTTTAAGAAGTGTTCCAAGAAGGCTGAAGATGCCGGGATAACCCTGGCCTGGGAGTTTGAGCCGGGATTCATGTTCAATAAGCCCAGCGAGATAATAAAGATAGTTAAGGAGGTCGATCACCCAAACTTTAAGCTCCTAGTCGATTCATGCCACGCCCACTGTTGCGGAATAGGCCTGAATCAGCCACATCCCTTAGAGATAATAGATGTCCCCATCTCGAAGGTTGCGGCGGAGTTCGTTAGGAGGCTTAAGGGATATGTGGGCCACGTCCACCTAATCGACAGCGACAACACCCTAAACCCGCATAACACGTCCACACACGTCCCATTCGGCCTAGGGGTGATAGACTTCGATGAATTCATGAAGGCCTTGAAGGAGATAGGATATAGTGGCTGGCTCAGCCTAGACCTCTGTTTCTGGCATAATGCATGGGAGGCCACAAGAGACTGCAAGAAGTTCCTAGACGAGCTAGTATCTAGACATGGGTGAGAGCATGTCTAAAGAAGTTATGAAAGCAGCGGTCCTCTTAGGGCCGAGGAATATAGAGGTTCGGGAACTCCCGGTTCCCAAGGTCGGAGTCAACGATGTCTTGGTTAAGGTGAGGGCGTGCGGGGTCTGTGGATCGGATATAGCTTATTATAGGAGGGGGAGGGCCGATGTCCCCCCGCCGATAGTGCTAGGCCACGAATTCTCCGGAACCATAGTCGAGCTGGGCGAGACCGCGAAGAAGCTCGGGATCTTGAAGGAGGGCGATAGGGTTGTAGCCGAGCCCGTAATGGCGTGCGGAGCATGTGAGTCATGTAAGAAAGGCTATCCAAACATGTGCGAGCATCCGACGGTTTTGGGAGTCACCGTGAACGGGGGGATGGCGGAATACTGCCTAGTCCGCTACAACTATCTACATCTAATACCTGAGAAGCTGAGCTTCGAGGAAGCCGCGTTCACGGAGCCGCTTGCCTGCGCCCTAAACGGCGTGAGGAAGCTCAAGCTCAATCCTGGAAACTCCGCCGCGGTGATAGGGCCTGGCCCAATAGGGCTGATGGTGGTTCAGTATCTAAAGCATTCGGGAGCATCTCCACTAATCCTGATAGGGACTAGGGATTACAGGCTTGAGGCGGGGTTGAGGCTTGGAGCGGACTATGCGATAAACGTGAGGGAGAAAGACTCCAAGTATTATGCGGAGGATCCTGTTGAGAGGGTGAAGGAGCTGACGGACGGTAAAGGTGTTGAGAGAATATTCGTGGCCACCGGAAATCTCGAAGCGAATCAGCTGGCGGTGGGGATCGGTGGAGCGAGGTCCGTTACGGTCTTCTTCGGGGGAGCGGCCTACGAACCAACCCACGCGATCTCCATACCCCTATGGGATAGCACCCTCGGAGAGAAGGAATACGTCTTCTCATGGCTCTCCCCATACACTTTCCCAGAAGCCCTACACGCAATAGAGGCGGGATTGGTCGATGTTAAACCCCTCCTAACCCACAGCTTCGGCATCGAGGAGGCTGGAAGGGCGATAGAGACCGCTGAAAAGAGGTTGGGGAACGCGCTGAAGGTTCAGATAAAGATCTCTTAAAAAATCTTAACTATGAGGCCTCGATAGACTCTCTCGGCGATGATGAGAGCCCGCGCCCGACTTCCATGAGGGGCCTTGGGGTAGCTGACGCCGAGAGATACCCTATTATTTTATCGGTATGAAATCTTATGGCGATGACTGAAGCCGCGTTGATGGGCGTGGATCTCGGGACATCCAGCGCCAAGGTGGTCATAATAGATGAGGATGGAAACGTGTTGGCCCAAGCATCGTCTAAGTATCCTATATCTACGCCGGCTCCGAATTGGGCCGAGCAAGATCCGGAGAGCTGGTGGTCGGCTGTAAAGGAGGCCATAAGAGCCGCGTTAAATATTCTTGGACCGCGGAGGATCTTGGCCGTGGGATTCTCGGGCCAGATGCATGGAACCGTGATATTGGGCAAGGACTTTAAGCCTCTAAGACCTGCGATTATCTGGGCTGACTCCAGAAGCGAGAGACAATGCAGAAAGATCTATGAACTTGTGGGCAAGAAGAGGGTGTTGGAGATAGCTTGTAACCGCGCGATGCCCGGGTTCATGGCCCCATCCCTCCTCTGGATAAGGGAGAACGAGCCGGAGATCTTCAAGAAGATCCATCAAATCCTCCTCCCCAAAGACTACATAAGATTCAGGCTTACAGACTCGATCGCGACGGATTACTCGGATGCTTCATCAACCCTACTATTCAACGTCAGGGATAGAAGATGGTCGAGAGAGCTCATTTCGGCCATAGGTCTGGAGGAAGAATACTTCCCCGAAGTCCGCGAATCGGTAGAGATCGTTGGAGAGGCCTCTGATAAGGCGGCCGAGGAGACCGGGCTTAAGCCAGGCACATTGGTCGCGACCGGCGGGGGAGACTCGCCGGTAGGGGCTGTTGGATGCGGGTTAATAGAGCCTGGAGCTGTGTCATCGAATATAGGCTCGGCCGGCCAGGTCTTCACGACGGTGGATGAGCCCAAGGTCGATCCGAGATATCGGATAAACACCTTCTGCCACGCATCTCCGGGAAAGTGGTGTATTCAGGGATCGATACTGTCGGCGGGCTTGGCCTTAAGCTGGTTCATCGAGGGATTGGGGTTTAAGGAGCTCTTGAAAGATGGAGACGCATACGAGGTCCTGTTAAGGGAAGCAGAGTCTATAAAGCCCGGATCAAACGGCTTAATCTTCCTCCCATATCTGATCGGGGAGAGATCCCCTCACATGGATCCATATGCGAGGGGCGTATTTCTGGGTCTAACTCTAACTCATGGAAGACAGCATATAGTTAGATCGATAATGGAGGGCGTGACATACGCTTTGAGAGACTGCCTCGAGATCTTTAAGGAGTTAGGGGTTAAAGTCGAGAGGATAATCGCGAGAGGGGGTGGGTCGAGAAGTAGGCTATGGAGACAAATTCCGCGACCTGCATGAGGCCGTCGAGAGGGCCGTGAGGATCGAGGAGACGGTTGATCCAGATCCAGATCACGTGAAGGTCTATGAGAGATATTATCTTGAGATCTACAGGAAGCTATATCCGGCCTTAAGGGATTATTTCAGGCTCATCGCCGACATTCTCCAGAGATCTCACGATTGAAAAACTTCAAATGGCTTGGAGCTAGCCCGCCGCGCTGAAGTTCTCGATTATCAACACGGATGATCCATCCACGACCAATCTTACATCAATCCCGTCCTTAATCCAGGCATGTTCTCCAATCCTCTCGGCTCCGACTTCCTCGAGAAGCCTCTCGAAGGCTTTCAAAAATTCCTCCAGCTCCATCTGATCCTCCCAAGCTATCTTCCAGTATAGAAGCCTTCTCCCGTCATTCGCATAGTATTCTAGTAGGTCTCCCCTCCATCCATCCGCGGCCTTTACGGCGACCTCCATCGGGAGATGCGCTCTTAGCATCTGTCTGATGAAGTATTCTCCAAGCCTGTCTCTTAGCTGAAGCCTCCAGCCATCGCCGACCCTCACCGCTATCTTAACCATCGTCGGTCTCCATCCACTGACGTATTTCTCCGGATGTAGGATCTCGGAGGTCGATCTAGGCATCCTAGAATAGACCTGATTCACGCCCCCCCATCCCCTCAACTCCCGAATATATCGGATGAAGTCCTCGCCGTATAGGTAGGGGAAGAGCCAGATGGATGTTATGGGATCATATCCTTCCTCATGGCCTCTCTCCTGCTTAACTCCGCCATGGGCTAGGAGATAATCCGTGGCCACCGTGCCCGCATCGCCCTCCACGACAGCTCTTATCGCCTGCTTCTCGTCATGGAATCTACCAACAGGTATCTTGAAGTGGATTCCCTGTAAGATGTGGGTGAGCTCATGCGCCAAGATCTCCCCAGCCTCAACCTTCCTACTCGGATCAAAGTATTCCCTCACCACATAGACTGTTTTATCGGCGGATGCCGCGACCACGCATCCGCTCTGACCGAGCTTTATTCTCGTCAAGTTATATTCCTTGGGGACCATGAACAGCGCCTTGTAGAGCTCTTCCTTGATCCTGATATCGGTTCGGTTTAGATATCCAAGGCCCCAGTGCTCGGCCACCCATTCCTTCGTCAAGACCACCAGACTTACATTACAGTTAAATCTTAATCCCCTATCCCTCTCAACCCATTCGAGAGTCTCCCTAAGCAACGTCATCGAAGTATTCCAATAATGATCTCTCGTGATCGTCGTGGTCTCGGTTATGGTTGAAGAAGTTACGGCCATCCTCGCGATAAGGTATCCTCCGGCGAACGCCGCCGCCGAGACGAGCACGGCTACTACGGCGATTATTATATTAGTCCTTCTAAGATCTCGCCTAGACCTCAATCCGGATGAAATGTGTCCTAGGTGATTAAAATAACGTTTTTCGGGGGCTAGATCTTAACACCCTGGCCGGGATCGTTCTTCAGCCCATCGAACTCCCGCATCAATCTCTCAGTTATCGGTCCAGGAACCCTCAGGCCGATCCTCCTACCGTTCACCCGCTCGACCGGGACTATCTCCGCCGCCGTTCCCGTTAAGAAGACCTCGTCGGCCGTCATTACCTCGAATGGGGTTATTTCTCTTTCGACGACCTCGTATCCAAGCCTCTTAGCTATCTCGATCACGCACTCTCTAGTTATCCCCATCAAGATTCCGGAGGATGGGGGAGGCGTTATGATCTTCCCACCCTTCACGATGAAGATGTTCTCCGCGGTCGCCTCGGAGACGAAGCCCCTATTATCCAGCATAACGGCATCGTCGGCCCCCGCATTTATCGCCTCCATCTTGGCTAAGACGCTATTGAGATAGTTTAGGGACTTCGCCTGATGGTTTGTCGCGTCGATCCCATCCCTCCTAACCGATGAGATTATCAAGGATATGGGCTTCTCTCCGAGGAGCCGAGCCATGGGTTTAGCGATTATGATTACGGTGGGCTTTCGGCATCTTCTCGGATCCAGACCTAGGTCTCCAACCCCCCTAGTCACTATAACCCTAATATAGCAGCTCTTTAACCCATTTCTCCTAACGGTTTCTAGGATCGCGTGGATCAGCTCCTCCTTACTCATCGGGATCTCTATATTCAGGAACCTCGCCGAGTCGTAGAGCCTATCGACGTGCTCTCCAAGCTTGAAGACGACCCCATTATAGGCCCTAATCCCCTCGAAGACCCCGTCCCCGTAGAGGAACCCGTGATCGAAGACCGAGATCTTCGCCTCAGACTCTGGAAGAAACTTCCCATCGATATAGACTACGCTCTCGGCCATTGATTCGCAGGATACGATGTCGATATTTAAGGTTATTTCGGCCAACCCTTTTAAAATCCCGAAGACGTGATAATCTAGAGAGATGGGTAAGCGTAAGATCGTGTCGGAGCCGGACGAGCTCGAGGAGCTGGTCGAGCCCGGGCCCGGGGACGTTTACGGGGTAGTGGTCAAGATGTACGGCTATGACAGGGTCTTGGTCGAGTGCAGCGATGAGGGAGGGAGATCTAGTCTTGGTGAGTCCATGGGATTTCCAGAGGGATAAGCGTGGAGATGTTTGGTGGAGGTTTACTAAAGTTCAGGCGTTGAAGCTCGCCGAGCAGGGGGTGATCCCAGACTTCCTAAAAGAGAGGCTGACAGAATAGATCAACATCCTTATTAAATATCCCAAATCAGGTTATCTGGAGAACGGTTTTGCCGGATGAGAAGAGGATAGAGAAGAGGCTTAGAATTCGAGAGTATAGGTATGAGAGGGAGCAGAGATATCTCAGGAGGAGGTCTGAGCTCGACGAGGTCTTGGAGGAGGTCTTCGACCGCCAAACCCTCATGACGATCTACTCCCTGATGAATAGAGGCCTGATAAAGGAGTTCTATGGGGTTGTCAGCGCCGGGAAGGAGTCTAGGATCTACCTCGCCAAGGGGAGAGATGACGTGGATCTTGCGGTGAAGATCTACTTGGTGATAAGCGCGGAGTTCAGGAAGAGGAGGATGATGTACGCCATGTATGATCCGAGGTTTAAGCGGGTTCCAAGGGACTTCAGAGACTTCATCTACCTATGGGCCAAAAGAGAGTATAGCAACCTGGAGGCAGCATATGAGGCCGGAGTCCCCGTCCCAAAACCATACTTCGTAAGGAACAACGTCCTAGGGATGGAGTTCGTAGGCGAGGATGGAAAGAGATATCCAACCCTCGTCGAGATCGAGCTCGAGAGAGAGGATTATGAGGAGATCTATCCAAGGGTGGTCGAGGCGGTCAAGAGGTTGTATAGGGACGCGAGGCTAATCCACGGAGACCTAAGCGAATACAATATCTTCATCCTCCCAAACAACGATATAATCCTAATAGATCTATCTCAGGCGGTTAGGGTTGAGCAACCCATCGCAGACCCCCTCCTACTAAGGGATCTGAAGAACATCGTCAGATTCTTCAGGAAGAATGGGGTCGAAGTCCCCGAACCAGATCAACTATTCGCCGAGATCACGGGAAGAGAGCCCTTCGCATCGGAATGATCCTCGAAGGTAGCTTCAAACTGTCGACTACTGCTTACTTGACGCCCTTACACGGCACAAGACTATGGAGATGCCAGTAGCCAATAAGACCATTATCAAGATGTCTTGGCAATGGAATTTCGGAATTCTTTAAAAGCCTCGATAAACAAATCTATCTCATATTCGCTAATCTCGCCCGCATGAGTGCTCATTATCGGTATTTTCATTAAATCATACTTGTTCTTAAGCGATTCGATTTTCAAGAGACTTTCTCTGAACTTGGAATGAACTTCCTCCTTAACCCCATGTTTTTCGGTAAAACGAAGCTTGTAGATAGCGACCCCGTCAGGCCATATCGTGAACGGGCAAAACTTTTTACCACCTTTCGTAACTACGTAATACGAGAAAGATGATTTTCCAGGAATAAGCTCATCACCTACAGCTTTCGCTAACTCTTTCAAACGATGATAAAGAATCACCCCCGGCCTTTCGCATTTCTTTAAGAATTCCTCCTCGCTAATTTTTCCTTGATCCGTATCTTCTGGAGGTAGGACAACAAGTTTGCTGGAAACTATCCTATAAGCAATTTCCCCATCTTTGCTTTCATATTTCTCAACCAGCACAGGCACAAGATCTCGGTTTAACACCTTTGCAAAAGCCTCTAAATCTTGTGGAATAGCATCTATGGGAATCACCATTAGAGGATCTTTTTCTAAGATCTCTTGCAGAAAACCTAATACTTTTATCTCGTGCACCCCTTTCTCTCCAAGCCTTTGTTTTAACGTATCTGATTTCTCAATCTCATTAATGGCTACTTGAACTATTTCCTTTCTTACTCTTGGATTTTCCGCGGCTACTATCTGCTTCGTTATTTGAGGAGCAATATGAGACCACATTCCATGCTTAGCCAATTCAACCTCAACAATATACCACTGCTCAGCATCCAAATCAACCACAATTGCCTCGGGAACGGTACTAAATCCTTGCAAGGTTGTTATCAGCTTTTGAGGAATATAGATAATATCATCGCCAAAAATGATATTAGAATGCGACCGGACAACTTCCTCCAACTCTGCTTCACTTTCAAATTCGCTTCGCTCAAAAATCTTGGATCCCATAACGATTCTCATCATCATATTTCGTCTGCAACGCCTGATCTTCTTAATACATGAAGTAATCGCTCAGCTCTTCCTGAACTTTCACTTAATTGGGGGCTTTAACTCGCTTGGAGGATTATATAATAAGCCTGTCTGCTTCAAGATCTCTTTACCCAGTAGGGGATTTCCTCACGCCGAGCGTTATACACGACCTACATGTAAATTCCTTTCCGCCAAACTTCACGATCGCCTTAGTCACCCTCAACCTCACCTCTTAGCCAGTAGCGGTTACCGCGGTAGCCTTGAACTACTCCATGATGGATCTGAAGAACATCGTCAAATTCTTCAGGAAGAACGGGGTCGAGACCCCGAGTTAGACCAATTATTCGCCGAGATCACGGAGGAGAATCTCTCATCGGAATGACCTCGCAGTCTCCAAAGATCTTGTGATAAGGTCTTTAACTCGCCGATCTTAAGGAACTCCTTGGCTTGAAAAAGCTGAACCTGCTGATCTGCATTCTATCGGTCATCGGGCTCCTGTCACTCAGCCTAATAGCTCTCTTTAGAGTTAAAGCTCCAGGCGATGTGAGGATAAGGATTATGGATGATCGGGTTATGGTTGAGACGCCCCTTCTCCTAATAAATCTCACATACTATGGAGCTCGCGTCACAAATTGGATCGTGAGGGATGTCGGGGTGGACTTAGCCGCCGGGGTGGGCTATACAGACTTCCTCAAGAGATATCCTTTATGGAGCTGGATCCCCTCAGAGCCTTGGCCTGGAGAACTCTGTCTGGCGAGGTTCGCGGCGACCTCAAGACCTAGGAAGGACTATAGCCAGCTAGAATTCACGTATTTCGGCGAATATGGGTTAATCGTCCGCAGGATCATCAAAGGATCTATGGGGAGGTGAGCTGGGCGGCGATCTATAACGATGGCCTCGCGGTCTGGGCCGGAATAATCCCCTTCAATCAAACGAGCTCCCTCTGGCTTGAAGCGAAGGGCTGGGGCGAGGAGGTGAGGATAGAGTTCACGGCGATCAGGATTAGGCCAGGTCAAGAGGTCAGATATCGTTATCGGGTCTTCGGAGGACCGCTTAGGAGGGATCTTCTAAATGAGGCTGGATTCGCGGATCTTCCACCGGATCTAAGCTTGAGGCTGAGAGTCAGCTATGATAAATATGCCTATAGGGGAGGTGAAGAGGTCAACCTCTCAATCAAGCTTAGGAAGCTCGCGGGAGATGGTTATAACGCCGATGTCATCCTCGTGGAAGACGAGTCGGGAAGGATCGTTAAGAGGGTTTGTGGGCTCCTCCGCCCCCACGAGGAGAAGCTGATAAACCTACGGCTAATAGCTCCCCATAAAGAGGGGATCCACCACTACACGATTAAGGTCGTCTCCCGCGATAGACTGCTTCTGGAAGAGAAGACCTGGATTCTTGTGGTGAGACCTAGAGGCGAGAGGCTGAGGCTGGTCTTGGTCTGGCACCTACATCAGCCGATTTACCTCAATAGCTCGGGGGAGTTTGAATCTCTCGAGCCCCTCCAACACCTAACCTCAGACTTCGAGTATGATCATGAGAAGATAGGCATCTATCTCTTACACTTAAGGGCCTTGAAGAAGGTTAAGGGGATAAAAGTCACGCTTAACATTCAACCATGCCTAGCCTACCAATGGCTCGCATATCTGAAGAAGCATGGAGAGGACGACTTCTCTAGGGCGGTGGTCGAGCTGATAAATGGGTTAAGGGAGCTCGCGTATCAGGGGAGGATCCAGCTACTCACCTCACCAACCTATCATCCACTGCCAGCGATCTTGATTGATATGGGTTGGGGAGATGACCTAGAGGCTCAGATGAGGATGGGAAAGCGGTTCCTTGAAGAGGTCTTCAAGCTAAGCATAGATGGGTTCTGGATCCCGGAGATGGCTTTCAACAAGAAGCTCGTGGATATCATGTCCAAGACCGGGTTGAGGATGACCATCCTTGACGCGAGAGAATTCCTTAGAAGCGTGAGGCTGGCCTCTGGGAGATCGCCCACACCCTATAAGCCATACATAATCCGCTCAGGAGATGGGGAGGCGATAAGGGTATTGTTCAGAGATAGCCGGATATCGGATATGATAGGATTTCGATCATCGTCGACGGTGGATCCTGAGGGGTCCGTGAGAGAGATCCTCCATGAACTCTACAAGATCTATAGGGAGAATCCTGGAGGTGTCGTGACGATAGCGCTGGATGGGGATAATCCATTCATCCTTGGAAGCCCTGAGGCAAAATATCTTCTGGAGAAGATGTATGAGGCTCTCGCCGAGCAGAAGGACTGGATCGAGACCATAACCTTAAGGGAGGCCGTGAGGGACGCGGAAGAGGTGATAACGGATATTGGTGAGGGAAGCTGGGCCGGGGGCTTCGATAGATGGATGAAGGGAACCGTGAAGGAGGAGATGTGGAATAGGTTAAGGAGAGTCAGGGAACTCCTGAGCAAGTATACTAGGCTGGTTGGAGAGGAAGTCTCCCCAATTCCCGAACTTGATCCCAAAATAGCCCCAAACTCCACAAACCTCCTCCACACCCTCTGGAACTGGCTTTACATAGCTGAGTCAAGCGATTGGACCTGGAAGGCTGAGCTGGGAAGGGATTGGTACGTGAGACAATTCTATGATTATTGTAATCTGATAGAGAGGACGATCGAGGCGCGCACACATAAACCTGGTTAAGGGTGTGAAGCCCATATCGGAATTGAAAGAGTTAATCGTATACATCTACATCTGAATTGGCTTGGAGGAAGCCGGAAAGCTCTCAAGATCATATCCCTTCACCTAGGAAACCCTTATAGAGGGTGGCGGCGAAAAACCTGTGAAAATGGAATTTATGGGGTTTCAAAGGGAGAATGGAGAGGTCGGGGTCAGGAATTATGTCGCCGTGATCCCGACGGTTGGATGCGCGAACGAGGTGGCCGAGGCGATAGCTAACAGGGTTCCGGGATCCAAGCCCATACTACATCATCAAGGCTGCTGCATGCTCCAATCCGATATAGAGGTTGTGGAGAGGGTGCTGATAGGCTTGGGGAGTAACCCGAATGTCGCCGCGGTGGTCCTCGTCGGCCTAGGCTGCGAGAGCGTCTCAATAGATCGGGTGGGCGACGGAATCGCCGAGACCGGGAAGCCGGTCGAAGAGGTGGTTATACAGGAGGTGGGTGGATTCAGTAAGGCCGTCGAGAAGGGGGTGAACGCGGCGAGGAGGGGGGTCGAGCACGCGGAGAAATTCGGGAGGAAGAGCTTCGACCTAAGCAACCTAACCGTCGGAATAAAGTGCGGCTCCTCCGACGCCACCTCCGGGATAGTCTCGAACCCCGCCGTGGGCCTGGCCATCGACAGGCTGATCGATGAGGGTGGAACCGCGATCTTCGGAGAGATAACCGAGATGATTGGGGCGGAGCACGTTCTGGCGAGGAGGGCCAAGACGCCGGAGATCGCCGAGCAGATCCTGAAAGCCATTCACGAGCTCGAGGAAAAGATAAGGTCGCTCGGGGTCGATATCCGGGGATCCAATCCCACGCCCGGAAATATCCGTGGAGGACTATCGACGATCGAGGAGAAGTCACTGGGGGCGGTCGTGAAAGGTGGAAGCAGGCCCATCCAAGGGGTCTTGGACTACGGAGAGAAGCCGAGGGGGAGGGGGCTGTACATAATGGCGTCGCCGGGGAGGGAGATCGAGTTCCTGACAGGCCCGGTCGCTGGGGGAGCGCAGCTAATCCTCTTCACGACCGGCAGAGGCGCCCCACAAGGCTATCCAATAGCCCCCGTGATCAAGGTCTGCGGAAATCCCAAGACCTCCGAGAAGCTCTCAGAGCATATAGACGTGGATGTCAGCGACGTGATAACCGAGAACAAGACGCTCGAGGAGGCCGCCGAGAAGATCTTCGAGAAGCTCGTTAAGGTGGCGTCGGGGGATAGGACGAGGGCGGAGATCATAGGCTATGACAGGACGGCCGACATCTACGTGAGGGGGATGATCCTGTGAAGCGCGCGATAGCCCTATCTGAGAAGGACAACGTCGCGACCATGATCGATAAAGCCGAGAAGGGGGAGGACGTGGAAGTAGTCATAGAGGGTAGGAGGATCATCATAACAGCCGAGGACGAGATACCCTTCGGACATAAGATCGCCCTGAAGGATATCAAGGAGGGGGAGAGGGTGATAAAGTATGGGGAGCCGATAGGCCGGGCTACGAGGGATATAAGAAAGGGAGAGCACGTCCACGTCCACAACCTAAAAAGCATGATGATCTAAAGACCGCGCCGGAGAAAGCATGATAGTCCATAAACCAAAGGAGAGAGGTGCGTCGGCCAGCGTATAATGTTTAACCGGGTAGACATCCCATCATCGTGTAAGTAACTGGCGGGTGAATCGAGTAGCCCTCATCTAACCCGGCTAGGCCTCGCCCCTCCGCAGATGTCATGGATTTATATTTTGTGACCATTTTTACTCGATGCCGGGAAATGGGCGGGGAAGGACTCAAGATCGTCGTCCTGATTAAGCAGGTTCCGGACATCGAGAGGGTGAGATTCGACGTCGAGACGGGGAAGATCGACAGGAGCTCGGCCCCAGCCGAGACGAACCCCTTCGATCTACACGCCTTAGAGGCCGCGGTTCAGCTCAAGGAGAGGGTCGGCGGATCCATAACGGTTATAAGCATGGGGCCTAGGCAGGCGGAGTCGAGCCTCAGGGACGCGCTGGCGCGGGGAGCGGATCGCGCGATACTCCTAACCGATACGAGGTTCGCCGGAGCGGATACGATCGCGACCTCTCGGGCCTTGGCCGCCGCGATCAGAAAGCTTGGGGGCTTCGATCTGATACTGTGCGGGGAGAAGACCGTCGACGGCGACACGGGTCAGGTGGGCCCGGAGGTCGCCGAGATCCTAGATATTCCTCACGTCGCCTACGTGTCCGAGATTCGGGAGATCTCTGGAGACGAAGTCATCGTGGTCTCCGATATGGGGGATAAATACCTCTATGAGGTTAAGTTGCCGGCCCTCCTAACGGTTACGAGGGAACTCAATACTCCGAGGCTTCCAGCCCTGAGAGACGTCCTGAGGGCGAGGAGGAAGCGGATAGAGCTCTGGAGCGCCGACGATCTAGCCGACTACGAGGATCCGAGCAGATTCGGCATTAAGGGCTCGAAGACTATCGTGGTGAAGGTGGTCGTGCCCAAGGTCGAGCATAGGAGGGGCGTGATCTTCAGGGGAGGAGATGCCGCCGAGAAATTACTCAAGGTATTGGAGGAGGGGGGATTCGTGAAGCCATGAGCGGAGGAGTCCTCGTCTACGCCGAGACCACCGACTCTAAGATACATCCGGTGTCGTTCGAGCTGTTGGGTAAGGCGCGCGAGATCGCGGAGAAGCTAGGGCTCAGCGTCTGGAGCGTGATCATAGGGTTCGGCGTCAGGCAGAGTGCGAGGGAGCTCATCTACTACGGTGCAGACAGGGTCTACGTCTACGACCATGAATCCCTGAAAGACTTCAACGTCCTAGCATACAAGGAGATCCTGGTGAAGCTCGCGAGAGAAACCAACCCGGAGATATTCCTTATAGGCGCCACACCCCTCGGCAGGAGTTTAGCCCCCAGGGTCGCCGCCGCCCTGGACACCGGGCTGACCGCGGACTGCACGGATCTTTGGGTGGATGAGGATGGCGATCTGATCCAGGTCAGGCCGGCCTTCACGGGAAACATCCTGGCGCATATAAAGACCGTGAGCAGGCCGATCATGTCGACCATCAGGTATAGGGTCATGCCCATGCCCAAGAGGGATGAGGGTAGGAAGGGGGAGATCATCATCAAGGATCCTCCCGAGGAGATAGATGCGAGGATAAGGAGCCTCGGGATAGTCTCTAGGAGGAAGGTGAACCTAGCCGACGCCGAGGTCATAGTGTCGGGAGGAAGAGGCTTGAAGAGCAAGGAGGATCTGAAGATGCTGGAGGAGCTCGCCAAGCTGCTGGGAGGGGTGTTGGGGGTCAGCAGGCCGCTGGTCGACGAGGGATGGATCACGAAGGATCATCAGGTTGGATTCAGCGGAAACACGGTTAAACCCAGGCTCTATATAGCGTGCGGCATCTCGGGCTCCCCACAGCACCTAGCAGGCATGAGAGACTCGGAGACGATAGTCGCCATAAACATAGATCCCTCAGCCCCCATATTCAGGCACGCGGACTACGGCGTGGTCGGAGACCTATACGAGGTCGTGCCAAAACTTATTTCGATGATCAAGGAAGTCAAGGGAGTGAGCAGGCCTTGAGGGAGGAGATCCTTTCAGAACTCCGCTCGATAGTCGGAGACGACTGGGTCATAGTCGGCGAAGAAAAAATTCAGGGATATCTTTATGATGAGACGCCCCCGCCCATGCTGCCCGAGGCATCCAAGGACGTGGCCGTGGTTAAGCCGGGAAATGCGGAGGAGGTCTCGGAGATCGTTAAGCTTGCAAACCGGTATAGGGTTCCGATCTTCCCGAGGGGCGGCGGAACCGGGCTCGTCGGGGCCTGCATCCCAACCATAAGCGGGATAATATTATCGCTGGAAAGGATGAATAAGATCACGGTCGACGAGGAGAACCTGATCGCGGAGACGGAGGCGGGGGCCACGCTCGCGGATCTCATCAAGGCCGCGGAGCAGGCCGGACTATTTTTCCCACCTCACCCCGGGGATGAGGGCGCGCAGATAGGCGGCTTACTGGCGTGTAATGCGGGAGGGGTTAGGGCGGTAAAGACCGGGGTTATCAGGAACTACGTGAAAGGCATGGAGGTGGTTCTACCGACGGGCGAGATCCTGAGGCTTGGCGGAAAGCTCGTGAAGAACAACGCCGGCTACGATTTGATGCACCTCATAATCGGAAGCGAGGGAACCCTAGGCATAATAACCAAGGCGTGGATACGGCTCCAGCCTAAGGCTGCGGCGAGCGCCACCGTAATAATACCGTTTAGGGACCGGGAGACCGCGCTTAAGGCAGTTCCGGCGATATTCCATGAGGGAATCCTACCTCTTGCGATAGAGTATATGGAGAGGGATCTCTTGGAGAAGACCGCCGAACACCTCGGTTTGGTGTGGCCATGCAAGGAGGGAGACCATCAGCTCATGCTGATCCTCGCAGAGGCGAGCGAGTCCGCGCTCTACGATGAATGTGAGAAATTAATGAACCTCTGCGAGAGGCTGGGGTCGCTTGAACCCCTATTGGCCGAGAGCAGGGAAGAGCAAGATACGCTACTAAAGATACGGAGCGAGATCTACTCCCCCCTAAGACCCAAGATAATAGATATCTTGGATACGACCGTCCCCCCAGCCCAGCTCGTGGAACTCATAAAGGCCGTGGAGGAACTCGGCAAAAAATACAACACGTATCTCCCCGTCTTCGGCCACGCCGGCGACGGAAACCTCCACATACACATCATGAGGGAGGAGGGGTGGACTAAGGAGATGTATGATAGATTGAGGGACGAGATCTACGAGAAGACGATCGAACTTGGGGGAACGATAACGGGAGAGCATCGGGATCACGAGGAAGAAGAGTTTGGGGAAGTTCCTTGACAAGAAGGCCCTAGAGCTCATGAAGCATAAAGCGCGTATTCGACCCGAACAACATCCTAAACCCCGACAAGATATTCCCATGAAGAGAAAGGATCGTTCGGGAAGTCGCTCAACGTCAAAGTCGGAAAAATACCTCAGAACCGATATTCCGGTTAAGATTGTGAAAAGCCCTCAATATGGATGGATATTGTTGGATGACATTCGCAGCAAAATGATGCCAAGAATGCTTGGAGGAATTAGTAACGCTCTATAGGTGATAATCGGTAAACCAGCGGCGATCATGTCCTTAACGATCTCAATCTTATTCAAGATCGCTTTCCAAATGCTGAGAGGACTAGGATGGAGACATAATTAGATTAGAGTAACCCTTTAAGTGATGCCGGCTTAAAACGAGAATACTAATTTACGGAAAACACCCCACCATGATATTTAAATGTCCCGCGGGGGTGATTTGAACACCCGACCATCCGGTGTCTGCCTGGTAGGCTGGGTGGCCACGCCTACCTGGGCGTGGTCTACAGCCGGACGCTCTACCAGGCTGAGCTACCGCGGGTCTATCTTCTAGGGTTCTCAGGCTCTAATTAACCCTTACTCTTTTTTAGGATGGTTTTGAGCCTTAGTAGCTCGCCTTTAAGCTCTTGAGCGGTCTCGAGCATCTCGATTAGGTCTTTTCTCTTAAGCTCCCTCTCCTTTGGGGTGTACGGCTTGAAGATCTTCTCCTCGATCTTCGGCTCCTCCACCTCCTCCTTGGATTCTTTTTCAGATTTCCCCTCAGATCTTTCTTTGAGCTGCTTTTTAGGCTCCTGCCCCTCCTCCCTTACTTGGTCTGGGGATGCGTCTACGCTTGGCTCGGGGCTGGGCTTAACTTCCTCCGGAGCTGGGATCCCTATATCTTGGATGCTCGCCTCCTCCAGCTCCGGCTGAAGCTCTATCGGGTATTCGACCGATTCTTGGATCTCCTGAGGGGGTTGAGGCCTATTCCTAGACCAGGCGATCCTGCTCAGGATTATCCCGGCGAGATATATCGAGATTATTCCCGCGACGAGTAGGAGCCACGTGATCGGATTCATCGCCATCCTAGATCCCCTCCACTATCTTTTCCATCCCGCTCATGAATCCCGAGGCCAGGTTTAGGAGCTTCATCGAGGCCAGGAGGGCTAGATGGTGGACTACGCCGCTTATGGTTAGGAGTATTCCGAGCTG
>NJEK01000050.1 GCA_002255105.1 Candidatus Wolframiiraptor sp. EX4484-121 | reverse complement strand
GTTCGCCGGAAAATATTTAAAGCTACAGCCCTGATCAGAATTAGGGATTATATCGGCTTAGGGAGGAAAGCGATAGCCGTTAGGGATATGGAATCGGTAGCCCCTAGAAGCTACTCCTTCCTCTTTTTACTCCTCCTAGCGATGTGTTTTAGGAGTGGGCTTGGGAGCTGGATCTCCCTATCGCTCTGGATCGCCGGGTGATATGGGTCGACCATTATCACCTCAAACCACTTATACATCCCGTCCTCCGCAACCCAATACGCCCCAAGCGGATAGAGGTTTGGATACTTCTTCTTGGCGCGCTGGATCGCCTCCTCCTTCATCGAGACATTAACCTTATGCTTCACGACCCCGAGCGCCTTCGGCCTCCTCCCAGCCCTCGGCCTAGGCTTCTGGAATCCACCCCTCCTAACCCTAACCCTTAAAACCACGAATCCCTGCTTGGCCTTATAGCCGAGCATCCTAGCCCTGTCCAATCTAAGAGGCTTCTCGACCCTAACCACCGCGGGCCCTCTCCTCCACCTAATCAGCCTCTGCTTCATCAGGGTCTTCAGCTCCTCGGGCTTCCTCCGCCAGAGCTCGTTGAGCTTCGCGTAGAGTCCCATCCTCTCCAGCCGCCAGATCCATGTCCGACCATTATTTAAGCCCTTATCGATGAGCGGATTTTAGAAAATTATTTAATTCAGCTGTGCGCATGTGTGGGGGGATCGGGACATGCCGCACCTTATCGGTATAGATGTTGGGACGACTGGATCTAAGGTCTTGGTTATAGATGAGGAAGGGAGGGTGAGGGGGAGCTATACGGCCGAATACCCGCTCTATACCCCTAAGCCCGGATGGTCTGAACAGCATCCCGAGGACTGGTGGAGGGCGACTGTCAAAGCGGTTAAGGAGGCTGTTAAGAGGTCTAGAGTGGATCCATCGAGTATCGAGGGAATAAGCTTAACGGGGCAGATGCACGGCCTAGTCATCCTGGACAAGAATTATGATATTATCCGTCCAGCAATCCTCTGGAATGATCAAAGAACCGCTAAGGAGGCTGAATACATAAATAAGCTATTTGGGGAGAAGATCATCGAGATCACTGGAAGCATGGCCCATACGGGGTTCACGGCCCCAAAAATCCTCTGGGTCAGGAACAATGAGCCATCGAACTTCGAGAAGATCCATAAATTCATGCTACCGAAGGATTACATCGGGTTCAAGCTCACCGGGGACATAGTTACGGACGTAAATGACGCGTCGGGGACAACCCTATTCGATGTCAAGAAGAGGAGCTGGTCCTATGACATATACCCGTCGGAGCAGGGGCTGGTGATCAAGGGGCAGCGGGGGTTGGAGCTGGGGCGATAGAGGAGGGGATAATATCGGTGAACATCGGGACTTCTGGGGTGGTCTTTACGGGATCTGACGAATATAGATACGATCCGCTTGGGAGACTTCACTCATTCTGCCACGCCGTCCCAGCAAAATGGCATCTGATGGGGGTCATGTTAGCCGCTGGCGGAAGCCTCAGATGGTCCGATAGGATCCGAGGGGTTGATATTCTTGCCATATCTATCTGGTGAGAGGACCCCGCACGCAGATCCATACGCTAGGGGAGTATTCTTCGGGATCTCATTAAAGCATGGTAAAGGACATATGGTCAGATCGATTTTAGAGGGAGTCGCATTCGGATTAATGAACTCACTTGAATTGATGATGGAGCTCGGGATAAAGCCGAGGGAGGTGAGGATACTTGGAGGCGGATCAAGAAGCAAGCTATGGAGGAAGATAATTGCGGACGTCTTCGGGGTAGGAGTCTATACGTTAGAGGTCGATGAGGGATCATCTTATGGAGCGGCCATCCTCGCAAGCGTCGGCGCAGGTCTCTATAAATCAGTCAAAGACGCCGTCGATTCCGTGATTAAGAGGAAAGAATTCATCGAACCCGACATGGAGTTACATGAGAGATACAAGCCATATTATGAGATATATAACAGGCTATATCGGGACTTGAGAAAGGAGTTTAGGGAGCTGGCCAAAATTCACTCATAGCATATATCATAACTTTTTTAAGTCCTTGGAGACCGTATTAAGTCGACGGAGAGGCTATGATCCTCAGCGATAGAGACATAAAAGAATTCATTAAATTGGGAAAGATTCGATTTGAGCCTCCCATAAAGCCCGATCAGATAGGGGCCGGATCGGTGGACCTGACGTTATCGAGGAAGTTTTGGAGGTTCAAGGAGAACGTCGACCTGATAGACTTGGCCACCGCTAAGTTCGAGGACTTGATGGAGGAGGTGGATGTGGATGAGATCACGATCCCGCCTCACGGGATGATTCTAGGAATGACCGCGGAGAAGGTGTATATCGACTCAGATCTCTGCGGCTGGATCGAGGGGAGGAGTAGGTATGCGAGGCTTGGAATAGCTATCCACTCAGCAAGCGGCTTCATCCACCCCGGATCATACAATCATCAAATCCTTGAGATATCGAATATCACCCCTCATCCGATAAGGGTTAGGGCTGGGATGAGGGTGGTTCAGATAGTCTTCGAGCTCACGAGGAGCAAGGCCGAGAAGCCATATAGGCTATATGGTGAGTTTGCGAGGGATCAGTGAGAAGGGGATGGCGAGAGTCGAGGAGCTCCTCGTTCAAGTCTTATGTCATGCGACCGAAGATGAGGAGAAGGTGATGAAGGCCGTGGAGAACGTAATCGGCCCCGAAGCCGTGGAGAATGCTTCCTCTATGAGCCAGTCGTTGACGGGATACTATGGAGACCCAATCCTACTCATCAAGCTCTCAATAGAGGATTCGAGGATCGCCGAGAAGGCATTCATGAGAATCTTATCGCATCTATCTGAGCAGGACTTGCGGGAGATCTTGAGGGAGAGGGTGAAGAGGGGGAGGCATGGAGGAAAAATCTACCTGAGATTCGATAAACAAGCCGCATACCTTGGATCTCTTAAGATTATGGATAAAGATCCCATCAGGATCCAGGTAAACGTTAGAGGTAAGCTTGAGAGGCTTTTAGAAAAGTTCGTGGGGAAGAGATATGAGGAGATACGTTGACCTATGGATTAGAGCGGAGAGATTCGAAGAAGCATTAGAGATCATCCGATGCCTGAAGATGCTTGGATTCAGCTCCGCCGCTATGGAGCTTCGGGGAGAATGTATCGAGAGATTTGATGAATTAAGGGGGGAGGCTAAAGGTGTCGGATTAGCAATTTATAAGAAGCTTGTCATCGAGCCATCCAGCCGAGAAGATCTCTTAAAGTTGCTCAGAGAAAATAGGGGGAGATTTGAGGTGATCAGCGTTATCTGTAGAAATCTGGAGACCGCTCTAGTCGCGGCGAGAGATCCGAGGGTCGACACGGTGATAATCCCCGTCAATCCCAGATACAGGTTCGATAAGGGCGTCGCCGCATTGATGAGGAATAGGGTTGAACTTCCCTTCAAATATTTCCTTGAGGATAAGCTAGGCTTCCTCAAAACCGCTTCAGAGATTGTGAAGACCGAGATCGTGGTATCCTCAGCCGCTTCACATAGTTTAGAGCTTAGAAGTCCTAGACAGCTTGCGTCGCTGCTTCAAGTGCTGGGATTTAATCTTGAAAAGGCTCTTAACTCCATCTCGCACGCCGCGGCAGACTTGATCGAGGAAAATCTTAGGAAGCTTTCCAAGAATTATGTTATGAGGGGAGTTGTTAGACTTGGTTAAGAGATTGAAGAGAAGATATGTAGTCGTTAAGGCTGAGCCTAGGATTGGAGGAGATCTTCTGACTAAGGCCATCAATTCATCCTATAGAGAGCTGTTTGGAATACATGGTTTGGCGACCTCCGGATTCAGGGTCATGAAGATCTATGATGATGGCGTCGCGATAATAAGATGCTTCTTAGAGAATCTCCCAAAACTCTTGCTCGCAACAGCCGCCATAACTGAGCTGGATGGCAGACCGGCGGCCGTAAGAACTCTGATGATAAGTGGTAGCATGAAGAAGGCTAAGGAAGTCGCTGAGTCCTATGTCTGAGATCTCCCACACCATGGGCAGAATACATTTCCATTCAAAGGCTTCCCGCAGAACTTACAGTAATCGATTCCAGGTTTAAGAGGCCTCTCTAAAGCCCTTTTCTCAAGTTCCATGATCTCCTCAAGCCTTCCTTTTCTCCTCTCGTATCTCCTCGCCACCAATACGGCTCCCTCAATCAAAGCCACGAAAACTCCGAGCAGGAGTAGGTTTGTGAATACTCCTCCATCGTCCCTAAGGTTACTATGAGTATCGTGTTGTAGAAGTCTTTTATGTGTATTATTGGCTCGGCTCCGACGAAGGTGAAGAATATCACCATGGCCTTGAAGGTGGCGGGAGTTATGATGTATAGTCCGAAGAGGAGTCCTCCCGTGAAGAGTCCTAGGAAGGCGGCCATAAACGGATATATCATCCTCCTCTCATGCGGATAGAGCGCGGGATCGACATACTTGAATATCTCGTAGCCAATCACGGCAAGACCGCCTCTCTCAAGATGTCTAAGACTAGGGAGACCATGGGCTTATAGGCGTAGAGGGCCTCCCAACCTAAGTTGAGTTGCGCTGGAAAGACCAGCATTATCATTGTTAATACTCCGACCGTTATCAAGCACACCTTAAGCCTATCCCTGAGTTCTATTAGATGCTCGAGTAGGGTCATCTCTTTCATGTCTCTCGGTTTCTCTCCCCCCTCAGGCATCTTCAAACTCCCTCCGAGGATTCTGGGCGAAAAGTTTTCTCTTAATCTCTTCTAAAAGCTGCTCTTCGCCCTTCCCCCTCGGATCTATTCCAAGATCCTCCGCGATCTCGACCAGTTTCTTCCTCCTTCCCTCAGATTCCCCACGCTTGAATTCTACGACCAGTTTCCCCAAGCCTCTGCCGATCTCGGTTATGGTTCTCGGCCTAAGTAAGATTATGAGTAATATTAGCAAGACTAGGAGTTCGGGGCCGAGTAGCGCCATCTCACCTCACTTATATGAAATTACTTCTTCGTCTTCTCTAGGATCTCCTTGGCTATCTGATCTCTTGTCTTACCCTCGGTCTGAATGCCCAAAGCCTTTGCAACCTCAATTAGCTTATCCTCAGCGGATCTAACCTCCTCCGCGGCGGTGGTTGCGACGGATTTCATCGGTTCGACAGCCGCCTCCTTGACTTCCTCAGCCTCCTTTACCGCCTTTTCAAACTCCTTCTTGGCCTCGCCCAGAGATCTCGCGATCTTAGGTAGCTTTGTCGGCCCCCACAATAGGAGGAAGACGATTATCGCGGCGACAATTATCCACTCAATTCCTTGAATCATGATTCTTCGAAACTTATCTCACCTAACTACTATTTAAGGCGAACTCGCAGAACAGCAAGTTTCCACCGAGAATCCGCCGAATCTTCCCCCAGTTTTCGAAGATCCAGGATCGAGCTTCTATAGGATCGCGGCCAATCCTTCAAAGATTCAATCCTTATAAGCTTCTGAAAATCATCTGTGAGCGAAGGATGGCTGCGGCGAGAGAAGAGTTCAAGCTGGTCGTCAGGTTCATGGGAACAGATCTAGACGGATCTCTAAAGGTTCCCTACGCACTCACGAAGGTGAAGGGGATAGGGGTCATGCTCGGATACGCCTTGGCCAGGGCCGCTGGAATAGATCCTGAGAAGAGGTTGGGCTACCTGAGCGAAGAGGAGCTTAGGAGACTTGAGGAGGTGGCCAAAGATCCCTTAGCTCATGGAATCCCATCATGGCTCCTGAATAGGAGGAGGGATCTATTGACGGGTAAAGATTTGCATCTCTATGGATCGGATCTCGTCTACACGATCAAGGAGGATATCAGGAGGGAGATGAGGATAAAGTCTTGGAGAGGTGTCAGACACTCGCTTGGATTGAAGGTCAGAGGCCAGAGAACCAGAACGACCGGGAGGACTGGAACGGCTGTCGGGGTCTCAAGGCGTAGAACTAGATGATCACTTGAACAGCTCCCTCGCAAGCTCTGCTCCCTTAACTAGGTTCACCTCCTTCTTGAAGGCCACGTCCCAGCTCCTAGTCCTTAAGCCGCAGTCATTGCAGGCAACTATCTTCGACTCGTCTCCAAGCCTCTTCGCCGCGTAGATCAGCCTATCCCTGACGAGCTCCGGAGATTCTATGAAGTCCGTGTGGACATCTATCACCCCGACGGCGACCTCGAGCCATGGAGTATATTCCCTGAAATAGTCTAATATGTGGTAACCTCTCCTCCTCTCATCATCTAATCCAAGTTCACGGGTATCTCTGTTTGCGCACTCGATTGAGATCTGATCAAGCCTCGCCTCGGCGATGTGGGGGAAGAGCATCCGGTAATCGCTGTAGCAGACGTGTAATGTTATCTTCGCATTAATCCCCCTAACGGACTCATTCAACGCCTCGACCATTAATGGGACTTCATCGGGCTTGCTCGTGACCGCCGGCTCATCTATTTGAATCCTTCTGGCCCCCGCCTCGGCCAAGGCCAAGATGTTTGGTCTCAGGATGTTCTTCGCTAAATCCATCACGAGATCCTCCTTCGCCCTCCTCCTAGCCCCGATCGGATCGTCGAGATCCAAATATCTCTTAAGGTAGTATTCATCGAAGGACCAGTCGGCCAAGGTATATGCCCCTGTTATCGGTATCTTGATCTCCCTCCTCGCATGTTTCTTGACGAAGATGAACTCGTCTAGATGGTATGGCTTCTTGAGCTTGGGCTCTCCCGTGAATGCCCCCTTCCTATAGAACTCGTTATCCCAGACCTTCACGACGCCTAGGAACTTGAAGTTCTCGACATACCTTAATGGATGCTCGTACATCTCTATCCTCCTCTGCTCCCCATCCCAGACCACGTCCAATCCGGCCTTCTCGAAGAATCTTATCGCGAAGAGCGATGCGTAGTCGTAGAGCTTATCCATGTTCTTATGCGCCTTACTTGGATCGCTTAATAGGTTTAGAAGCTCATCCAATCCCTCGACCCCGAGCAGCTCTCCCCAACGCCTAGTCTCCTCGATCCTCCTCTTAGTCAGCTTCTTCAGAAATGGTGCCTTCGAGAGGCTTCCAACCTCCTGTGTTGGGAAGATCTTCATCGATTCATTCAACCTCCTCGAGCTCATCGACGATCCTCTTCAGAAGCCTGACCTTCTCATCGGCGACATTCCTTGGAAGGAATTCGAGGTCGCAGCTCGGAGTTATGTAGATCGTTTCGGGCTCATTAGCCTCAAGATATTCTTCAACCTTCCCCTTCACGAGCCCGACATCCTCGATCAGGCTATTTCTCCCATCGACGAATCCCAGCCCAACACCTCTATCTATACTATATTCTCTCAGCTCTTTTAGCTTGGTCGCGGTCATGTCGAATCCTATCACATTCACCCTCGCGTCGAGGATCTGTGGAAAGGAGTTCAATGCGTCTCCGAAGGGTAGGTGGATCATCCTCTCGGCCGAAACCCCCTTAAGGCATTCATCTATCGCATCCCTAGCTAGCTCTAGGGAGTCCTCATCAAGCCTTCTCCAAACGAGGGAGGGGGCGGATAACTGAACCTGCCCAAGCCCCACCTCCGCCTCCATCTCCATAATCTCCTCGTTCATGGCCTTGGAGACCTCGAAGAGGACTTCATCGAACCTCCTCTTCCCAAGCTCTGAGAGGGATGTGAAGGTGAATGGGTCGGGTAGGATTAGCTTAAACCTCCTATCGGGGATCTCGCTCGGATAGATGTATTCCTTCAAGATCTTATCCGCTCTCTTAACCTCTCCCACGATGACAGGCTTCTTATAGAATAGGTTGTTGTCAAACCATCTTGAAAGCCCATCTACTTCAACCCCATCAAGCTTCTCGGCGAGCGGCCTTAGGAGATCATGCCATCTAAGCATCCCATCGGTCACGTATCTATAATTCAAGTCTAGCTGGAGTCTGATCAGCTCCCCTGACTCCTTCTCAAGAACCTCATTTAACTCATCTAAATCTATCTTCTTACGGGAGTATGCCCTAAACGTCTTTATCAGCCTCTCGCTTCTAGGATGGATTCCGACAAGAAGCGGGTGAAAACTTGTCATGCCGATTATATTCAAGTGAAGGGGAGATATTAATTTGATCGCCTCCAAGCGATTTCAAGCCAAGGTTAAATCTTTATTGAGGTTTTAGCCCACGATAATTTGGTGATGTGAAGATGCTCGAAGACATCACGAGCTATCCTCGTCAAAGGTTTCTAAGGGTTGGAGCGCACAGCCACGTCAAGGGACTCGGGCTCGACGGGTTGAAGGCAAAGCCTGTTGGAGATGGGCTCGTAGGCCAGATAGAGGCGAGGGAGGCGGCTGGAATAATCGTCAGGATGATCAAGAGCGGGAAGATGGCGGGTAGAGCCGTCCTATTCGCAGGTCCACCCGGAACCGGCAAGACGGCGATAGCCTACGCGATCGCGAAGGAGCTCGGGAAGGATGTACCATTCGTAGCCCTCAGTGGATCGGAGATCTACTCATCGGAGCTGAAGAAGACGGAGGTTCTGACGCAGGCCATGAGGAAGGCGATAGGAGTGAAGCTCAGGGAGAGGAGGAGGGTGTATGAGGGAGAGGTGACCCAGCTCGATATAAAGACGCGGAAGCATCCATACAATCCATATCAGGAGATACCGGACCACGTGGTGATAGGGTTGACGACGAAGGATGATCGAAGGGTCTTCAGGGCAGGGGCCACAATCGCATCCTACATACTCCAGCAGGGAATAACGGTTGGAGATGTCATAACGATAGACGCGGAGACCGGTAGGGTTACGAGGGTTGGTAGATCGGAGGAGGCCGCCGAGAAATACGATATTGCGGGACTTGGGGAGAAGCCGGTCCCCAGGCCGAGCGGCCCAGTCGAGAAGGAGAAGGAGTTCGTCTACGTCCTAACCCTTCATGATCTTGATCAAATCAGCGCCCAATCGAGGAGTGGCGGGTTATTCAGCTTATTGCTTGGAGGTCCCCCGACCAAGGAGATCGACAGCGAGGTTAGGAGGGATGTCGACGAGATGGTGAAGAAGAGGGTTGAGGAGGGAACGGCCGAGATAATTCCGGGAGTCCTCTTCATCGATGAGGTCCACTTACTGGATATCGAGGCATACTCATTTCTGAATGCGGCCATGGAGAGCGAGCTCGCGCCGATAATGATCTTCGCGAGCAATAGGGGTATAACGAGGGTTAGGGGAACCGATATAACATCACCTCATGGAATCCCGCTCGACATGCTCGACCGAATGCTCATCATAAGCACAAGGCCATACACGAGGGATGAGATCAGGAAGATACTCGAGATAAGGGCTGGGGAGGAGGGGGTTAAGGTCTCGGAGGAGGCCATGGAGAAGCTCACCGAGATAGGGGTCCAGTCAACCCTCAGATACGCAGTCCAGCTATTGACGCCGAGCTATGAGGCCGCGAAGGCGGAGGGAAGGGATGAGGTCTCGGTGAAAGACGTTGATCGAGCCCTGAGCCTATTCTCAGACGTAAAGAGGTCGGTTGAAGAGCTGAATAAGTGGAAGGATAAATTCATGTATTAGAAACCGTATGAGACCGCCGCACCTCTATGGATCAAAGATTCGGATGCGAAGAGTTAGATTGGGTAGGCGCCACATACCTTACAATAGTTTGCGTCGTCTGGAACGTTTGAGTGACACATAGGGCAAATCTTCTTGGTCGAGCCGTCTGGATGGGGTGGGCCGAAGAACTCTCGATAAATCTGATAGCAGAACAATTGCTCCTTGCTCCTGATCTCGACGCCATCCTCCACGAGATATCTCTTCCTTAACTTTTCAAAGTCTTGGTCGGAGATTCTCTCCTCGAAGACTCTTGGTAGGATCGATGTCCCAGATCCCCCCTCTATCGGAACTTTCTCCCTCCAGATTATCTCCTCTGGGAGCATCTCCTCGAACGCCATCCGCAGAATATACTTCCCATACCGTTTTCTATCTCTAAAGCCTATCCTAAATCTTGAGTCGAGCTTCTCGGCGAACGACAACACCTCTTGATCTAGGAATGGCTGCTTCACCCTTATTCCAAGCGCCTCTCCAAGCGTGGTTGATGAGAAGCTCATCCTCCTCCAAATCTCCCTAATCTTATGATCCAGCTCTTCGAGATCCAGATTATAGAGGAAGCTATAGCCTGCGAACAATTCATCTCCCCCATCCCCGGTCATGGCAACCCTCCCACCATTATCCCTCGCATGTCTCAACGCTATGTAGATGGCGGCGCTATTGCGCAC
>NJEK01000049.1 GCA_002255105.1 Candidatus Wolframiiraptor sp. EX4484-121 | reverse complement strand
GAGGGATGCCATGAGGGAGGAGTGTAAGGCCAAGGCCGAGAGCTTGTGGGAGATTATGGAGGATCCAAAGAAGAGAGTCATAGAGGAGGTATTTACTTAGTCCTCTCCCTCAGCTCCTCGACGGCCTCAGCGAACTCCCCATAAACCTTCTTCAATAGCTTGTAATGGCGGCTAACCCTCTTCTCGAAGGCCGATCTACCGATCCTGCCTGAGAGATATCTGTGGACCCCTCATCAAGTCCGAGGCTATGGCCGATATCCTATCCCCATGCCTCTTTATGCTCGCCCTAAAGTCTAGGATTCTCGGCCTAACATACCCCTTCTCCACGATCCTTCCGCTCGTTATGAGCGATGTCAGGTCTTGATAGGATGCTGTGAGGGAGTCCGCCTCCTCAAGGAGCCTCCTCAAGGATAGATCGACCCTACTTAACGTGATCTTCGGCCTTCTAAGATAGATGCATGTCATCGCCGTGAGGGCCACCGCCGCTATCGCCCCGACCCAAATGTAGGGCATTAATCCTAACACGCTGAAGACCGGTTTATAGTCTAGGATGATCGTCGAGTTCCCGGCATTGAACGGATCTATGTGATCGAAAGTATATGTGAGCCTCAATTTCTCCGGGTAAACTCTAACGAGCTCCACGGGCTCTGGATCCGATGAAACGAACTCCATAGACTTCAACGAGAGCTTAAGATCATATCTCCTAACGGTAATGTTTATCGGCAAGATCAAGGAGATCTTAAATCTGTTATCTGATAGCTTTACATATGGGTTGTTCGCCGGGAGCTTGAAGTATATGCCTATGGATCCATATTCGCCGACCTTGACCTGCTGTCTGAGGGTTACGTCGAGCGATCCAACCTTAGGATCATAGCTTGATGAAAGTCTCCCCAAGTCATCTTCGGCGCCAACATCCGAGCAGTTTGCGGGAAGCTTAAAGCCGATTCTTGAGAGATCTCCCCCACCAAGATTCCTAAGCCTGAATCTCAACTTAATGAATCCATCCGGCAACCTATACTCCGCATCCACATCGGTTATGTCTAGGAGGTTTAGACTATCGCTCGTGAAATCTATTGAGAGGGTTTGAGGGGGTTTCTTAGTCAAGTCTATCTTAGAAGTCTTCCCGCTCAGGATTCCCTCCCTTTTCTCAGATATGTAATTTGGGCTTACTCGACTAGCCTCGGCATCCGATGGGAGGTTAACTGTTATGGAGAATTCATCGACCTTCTCATAAAGTATCGGGTTTAAGCTCATCCTTAGCATGAAGCGGGCGTTCGCCTCATCCCATCTAATAACGTCCCTAAAGATCGTAACTAGGTGGACGAAGCCGCCGCCCTTCGAATGAACGATTATCGAGAATATGTCTCCATCAACGTCGAGTTCTGGATTTGGATCTTCCGGAGACCTGTAATCAACTAGGTTGACTATCATCTTTCTCGGGAAGCTTATCCTCGTTAGGTCGCCCGTCCTCGGGACCTCATCATATACATAGACTAAACCATATCGATTAACCTCCACCACCCTCCTAGCGGTTATTGGTTGGGCTTGAGTGAACGGCATAATTGTGGAGATGATCAGGATCGCGGTCAAAGCAATTATCAGAGATTTAAGTCCGCGCAATCCATTCACCTTCCACTCGGCTCTAAGCTCCACGCTTATTATTTAAGCCTTCATCGGATTCAAAGCAGATAATCGAGAAGCTCATCAATCCTCGCATGGGCCGCGCAGCAAAACTTGTCAGCCCCACCATAGAAGACCGAGAGTTTATCTCCTATCACTATGGCCCCGGTTGGGAAGACCACGTTCGGCACATCACCGCATCTCTCATAGCTCATCTCGGGTTCGAGGACGGGTTTCGATGTCTTGGAGACTACGATCCAAGGCTTCTCTAAATCCAGTAGCGCCGCCCCCGCTCGATAGGTCATCTCATTATCTACTCCATGATAGATTAGGAGCCAGCCCTTCTCGGTCTTTATCGGCGGCGGCCCCGCTCCCACCTTAAAGGACTCCCAATCTTCCTCGGGCTTCATCACAACCCTATGATCATACATGACTCCTGGAATTCCATCCAAGAATGAGATCCATATACTCGGCCTATCCACGGAATATCCTTCGCCGATCCAGTTAGCGGGTCTATGGAGGGCCGCAAACCTTCCGTCGATCTTCTCCGGGAACAGCACGGTGTTTCTCTCCTCCGCATCATATGGGGTTATGGTCCCAAGCCTCTCAAACTCCTTGAACCCTAACCCCCTAACCCTCGCCACGGCGCATCTAGAGTAAGCTAGTTTAGGCTTAGGTAGGCCGAGCTTCATCCTTACGGCTGGCGGCGGGGCTGGGGTCGGAGTCGTGACATAGGTCATGTATATCTCTCCATCTATCTCAACGAGCCTCGGATCCTCTATCGCCATCTCCCAGAGCCTGAGATCCGGATTGAAAACGGGTCTCTCAGATCTATGGATGAGGTTCAATCTTAGATCGAAGATCGCGTGGCCGAGCCTAGAAACGTATTGCAAATACTCTCCCACCGCGCGGTAGAGTATGTGGATCTCATCGCCGACCCTTAAGGCCGCGGGGTTGAAGACCGCTAGGGCCTCCCAGTCATCGCCCCTCGGCTTGAGGATCGGGTTGTCCTCATACCTCGTAAATTTCATGATCGTCTAAGACTACGGCCGCTTGGGGTTAAGTTTTTTACGATGCGGCCTCGCCCTCAACACGTTCTCCATCTCCCTCGGGTCGGACTCCAAGCCTTTCCAAGACCTCCCTGACGATCTCCTCCTTAGTCCTCCCCTCGGTCTGGATCCCAAGCTCTCTGGCGGTCTCCAAGATCCTCTCGTCGCCGGTTAGATGCACCTCCCCCGCCTCGGATGCGAGTTGCTCGCTGAATGATGCGGCGGCTCTCTCATACTCCCTCTTCGCCTCGGCTATCGCCCTAGCTATCTTCGGGATCTTGCTCGGATCCCATAGGATTAGGATCGTGATTATAACGCCTATTATCAGCCACTCAAGCCCGTGGATCGCCATCGCCGAAGATTATCCCGTTGAACTCGGATTAGAATATTCTCCCACGGGAGCTGGATGGAATATGTCCACTATCGCGTCCGGGGTCAGGGGTTTCTCATCGGTGAGGATTACGGGCTCAGCCCTCCAATTCCTAAGGAAGGCCTCGGTAAGCTTGAAGAGCGCCTCATGGACGTCGCCCGAATAGAATCTTAAACCTGCCACATTCCTCTCCTTAAGCCTCCTATCGACCTCCTCCGAGCCGAGGGCTGAGGGCTGAGGCCCCTTAGACCCTATCGAGAAGCTCCAGATGGACGCGAAGGACTTGACGTAGACGGAGTAGATGGATGAGCTTGGGAAGACCGATCCTATGGTCTTGAGGATCGAGAGGGTGAGCTTGAGGGTATGGGCGGGAGAGGAGGATTGGGTCACCAATATTCCATCATCCTTAAGCTTCTTAAACGCCAGCTGATAGAACTCTCTCGTATAGAGCTTTATGGCTGGACTGAACTCGGCCGGGTCGGTTGCGTCCATTATGATGACATCATATTTCCCATCAGGTTGCTTTGATAGATATTCCCTACCCTCCATTATTGTGAGCTTAAGCCTCGGGTCGCTGAAGCCCTCCCTAGACCATGGGAGATACTTCCTCACAAGCTCTATCAGCTCCCCATCCAGATCCACCATCTCAATTTCCTCGACCACATCATACCTCTCAACCTCCCTCGCGGTCGCCCCCTCTCCACCTCCAACTATCAAGACCCTCCTAGGATTTGGGTGGGAGATCATCGCGGGATGGACGAGAGACTCGTGGTAGACGTATTCGTCGATCTCGGCGGATTGGAGCAATCCGTCAAGTATGAGGGCTAGGCCATAATCCCTCGTCCTAACTATGTCGACCAACTGATGCTTGGTCTCACCGGAATAGATTATCTCCTCGATACCGTATAGTACCGCCAGGGTTCGACTCATCCACTCCATCACGTACTTTGGGGGGCGTTTAATCAACCGCTTCCTCCACCTCGATTAGCCCGCGCCTAATCTCCGTAACATTAACCTTCTCAGGCCTATATCTCGAGACTATGTATTCATAGGCTTTCCAGGGATCTGCGGTCTCCCCGCAAGTGAAGATGTCTAGGGCCACGTAGCCGTATTCCGGCCATGTGTGGATCGAGAGATGAGATTCTGCGACGGCGACGATTACGCTGATCCCTCCCTGAGGCTCGAAAACCGTGTGGAATTCTCCTAAATAGGTTGCTCCGGAGACTCTCACAGCCTCTCTAAGGATATTTACGGCTAGATCTAGATCCACCAGTAGCTCTGGTGGACAGCCATGGAGTTCCGCTATTAGATGCCGCCCCAACACCTTCATCCCGGCCACTCAGACTCTCACCTCCGAAGAGCCCACAAAACTATAGTTCACCTACTTTAAAACATTAACACTATATCGTTCATCGGCTTAAGCATCTTACAAACCTAAGAGATGAGGATGCGTTCGGTGAAGGATGGTCGCTCGATGGCTGGTTTCGCCGAGCATTATTCCACTATCTTAAGATTTCGGGAAATGGTTAAAACATGCACCTATGCGCGGACTCCCTTGAAGTGATGGAGGTGAATCAAAAGCTTAGGCATGGGAGAGGCTTGACGAGGGCGGGCAAGGTGAGGGACTTAGCGAGGATCTTTGCCGCAGTAGCCGCCGTATCCATGGTCATAGCGGCGCTGATGCTGATGATCTACTGGATCCAATCGATACTTGAGCTCCCGAAACATCTTCTCGCAGCTACCCTCATCTTTCTTGAGGTTGTTTAGAAGGGTTTCCAGACTCCTCTAAGAATTTCTTGGCCTCATAATATGCTTCAAGCGTCCCTATATCCCACCACCATCCCTTGAGAATGTATCCATAGACGGGTTCACGCGTATATAGCCACTGGATGAAGAAGCCCGGATTATCCGGATTATTTCCCTCCTCAAGATATTCATCCACCCTCCTGAGACTTCTCTCCGGAAGCATGTAGATCCCTATGCCGATTAGGGTGGAGCTGGGATTCTCGGGCTTCTCAACGAACCTTATAATCCTCCCATCCCGGTCTATCTCGGCCATCGAGAACTGTCTCACCCTGGCGAGGTCGCCCACGTCGTGGAGGCCGACCACTGGAGCCCTCTTCCCGAGGTAGAATTCCTTAAATCCCTTTAGGCTTGAGGCGAAGATGTTGTCTCCGGCGACGACCACGCAGTCGCCCTCAACCTCGTCTAGGAGCCTCGACAACCCTCCTATCGCCCCAAGCTTCTCCCCCTCCGCGAGGCTCGGCTCAACCTTCAGCTCCACGCCCCTATAATTCCTACCCTCCAGCCATTCAAGGAATTGGTCCTTAAACCTCTCATTCACGGTGACGAGGATCTTATCTAGGTCTAGTTCGAGCAACTTCTCCACGATATAATCTATTATCGGCTTACCGCGGATCTTGAGGAGGGGTTTCGCGACGTTCTTGGTTAATGGGTAGAGCCTAGTCCCGTATCCCCCGGCCAATATTATGCCTATCACGGCTAAGACGGAGATTATCCAGTCAAAAAATTTTTTCAAGGCATAGAGATCTGATGCGCCCAATCCTCAGTAGCCTGCTAGCTCGACCCCCAAACCATCCCCGTGGAGCAGCTCGATCCTCCCTCCACCCCTATAAGCGATACCACCAATCACGGGCTCCTCTTCGATGAATAACGGCGAATCCAGATCTATGAAGGAGACATTGTCTCGTATGCAGGCTATGCTCGCCGCCGTGGTTATCGAGATCCTCGTCTCCAGGCCGCATCCAATCATGCACCTCACCCCAGCCTCCTCGCAGAGGTCGCTTATCCTCAGCGCATTTAATGGCCCGCCGCACTTCATCAGCTTAATATTCACGACATCCACAGCCCCGATCCTTATAAGCCTCAATACATCTCCGAGATCCTTGGCGGATTCATCCGCAGCTATCGGGATCTCAA
>NJEK01000048.1 GCA_002255105.1 Candidatus Wolframiiraptor sp. EX4484-121 | reverse complement strand
TATTTCTGGAACATCTGGCTTAGGAAGCTGTAGACAGCCTTCCCCTTCTTGGTCGCTATCAGCCTCCCACCCCTCTCGATTATGTATCCCCTATCGAATAGGGTTTGGATTATCTTGCTGTAGGTGCTCGGCCTCCCGATCCCCCTCTCCTTCATCATGGCCACCACATCCCCCTCGCTGAGAAGCCTGGCGGCGGGTATCTTCTTGACCGAGAGATCCTCGACATCATATTCACCTTCTCTCACCTCTTTCCTAATCCTAGTCGTTGGGAATACTTTCATGAATCCCTCCTCTATTACCTTGACGTCGCTTGAGACCTCGACCGGGTTCCCCATCACATCGGCGATATATCTCTGGGTCAGGATCTTCGCGGGCTTCATCTGGCTGGCGATGAATCTCCTGAAGATCAGGTCGTATACCCTGAAGTGTAGGTCAGTTAGCTTCCTAGGAATCCTGACGATCCCCATCCTCATATAATATCTCAGCCTATCGGCGTCCAGGCTCCTGACGGGTCTGATACATTCATGCGCTCCCTCCCTCCTATAGGTTCTTGGGGCGAACTCGTCCGGGAAGGTCTGCTCGAGATAGCTTCTCGCGACATTTATCCCTGTTTGGGAGACGGTTGTCGAGTCGGTTCTATGATAGGTTATCAACCCGGCCTCGAACAATTCCTGAGCTATTCTCATGGCATCCACCGAGGATAGCTTTAGGTAGAGTGAGGCATCTCTGAGATAGGAGTCCGTTGTGTAGGGAGGTAATGGGTTTACGATCCTCTCCTCATAGCTCACATCCCTGACCCTGACTTTGAGCCTCCCCTCACTCCACATCTCCTTGATCTCATCGAGGTTCTCGGGGTCGAGTAGCTCTATTATCGGCCCATCCTTCAACCTTATCCTTACGAGGTTTCTCTTCTTCCTCGCCTTCTCGGTCACATCCACGATCCATCCCAGAACCGGGGTCTGAACCCTTCCAGCCGATAGCCATCTGCTCTTGAATCTATCCCAGAGCTTCATGCTTAGCTCGAACCCTATCCACCTATCCTCGATCCTCCTAAGCAGCTGTGCCTCGACGAGGCTTAGCTTCACATCCCTCTTATTCTCGACCGCCGAGAGGAGGGCTCTCCTCGTGACCTCGTGGAACTCAAGCCTGTAGATCCTAGGATTATATGGCTTAATTAAGCACATTAGGTCGTATGCGATTTTTTCTCCCTCGGCGTCTGGATCGGTTGCGAGGTAGATGTCGTTGTATTGGGTTGCGAGCTTCCTGACCGCCTCGACTATCTGAGCCTTATCAATAAACTCCTTTGACCCGCATGATGGACATGATTCTCCGTTGGCCCACTGCTCTCCGCACTTAAGACACCTCTTAATCGATCCATAGATTGGGATGAACCTGCCATCCATCACCTCAACGCCATGTATCCCTCTCCCGACGATGAGGTCTGTCAGATGCCCCTTGGTCGCCGCCACCCCGACTATGACCCCGCCTATGCTCGTCTCGTAAACGGTTAGCCCCTGAACCTCCCTCCTGAAGGGTCTCCCGAATAGGTATGCTATCGTTCTGGCCTTCGTTGGGGATTCGACGAGCATCAAGGCGGATCTTATCACGTCCTTAACCCTTATCTTCGCGGTGCCGAGCCTAAGCTCCCTAATTATCTTCCTCTCGGAGTCTATCTCCCTGAAAACCAACTCGGCTTCCTTCTCATCGTATGGAGCGAACTCGAGCTCCTCCAACATAACCCTAAGTCTAGATGTTAATCCCTTGAACGCCTTCGGATCGTCCACCAAGACTATGCTCATCCCCTTAGTAACCCCGTATGCGTAAAGCCTCGAGGTTCTTCCGGAGGCTTGAATGTAGCCGGACGCGTCTGGGATTATCAGCGAGAACCCTTCTTTGATGGGCTTTATCGAGATGTCGAGCTCCCTCCTAATCCTCTCTATGAACTCATCCGTCAACACCTTCCTCAAGAACTCCCTACCGGCGATTATCGCGTCCTCGGCGTATCCCTCGAATCCCTCAAGCCTCTCACCCCTCTCGATGGCCTCCCTAATCCTCTCCATGAGATCCTTGTTTAATGGAACTATCTTTGAGAGCTTAGCGGCGACGGCCTCTGCCTCATCCTTCAGCCGTTTCTCAAGGATCGGCATTATGTTGTAGAGTAAGGTTAGGATCTTCGTCGGATTATACTCGTCCCTCGATATGATCATCTCCCTCCTCGGGACTCCTATGAAGATCGCATATCTTATCCTCTCAGGCAGGTCTATGCCCCTAGCTAAGGGGCTTCTGAGACTAGCTATCCCAACCATGGCGTCGATCTTCCCGTCGCAGAACCTCTGGAGTATGTCCGCCTCCATCTTCTCATACAGGTGAACCTTTATCCCAGCCCTCTCAAACATCTCCGCGACCTTGGCCGCGAAATCCCTTCCAAGGGCTTGTGGAATGAATATCAGGCATCCAGGTCCATGCTTCTTAACCAGGCTTATCGCCTCGTCGATCAAATTCCCCTTTTCAGGCTCGATGTATAGGTCTGCTATGTTTCGGACGAATTCCGGAAGTCTTCCAACCTCGAATCCGAGGAGCTCCCTGAAGATCATGAGCCTCTTGGTCCGCTTACCCCTAAGAGTCGCCCCCGAAACAACCAGCAATCCCCTCCTCTTCCTCTTCTCCCTCTCGACGATCTTCCGCACCCTCTCATACTCCTTTGCGAGATCCTTGTCGAATCCTTTGGCGATTCTCCTCCTGAGCTCGATAAGCTTCAGGGCGTGATCCACTACCTCCGGATCGAATCCGAGGAGGCTTACAGCCCTATCGATGTTCTTCGGAGACTTCAAGAACGAGTCAACGTCGTCGACGAAGACGTAGTCGAACACGCTTTCCTTAAGGCTTTCAAAACGATCTACTAGAAATCTATCGGTTGTTATTAGGAGGATGCTTCTGGGTTTGGAGATCTTCTTTAACGCCTCCTCCTTCTCACCCTTACTCAAGCCCGCGTGATAAGCTATTATCTCAACGGATCCGGCCCCAGCCCCCTCGGCAAATCTCTCGGCCTTCTCGTAGAGTTGTTGAGCTAGGATGCTACTCGGAACTATAACGTAGCATCTCTTACCCTTTGAGGCGAGATATAAGGCCATGACCAACCCGAGGACTGTCTTACCTATTCCGGTTGGGGCGATTATCGCGAAGCTCTCCCCCGAGAGTATGCGCTTGGCCCAAACCTCCTGGAGGGCCCATGGCTCGAATCCGACTGCCTTCCTGAAGAATTCCCTAAACTCCAGATAACTTGTATAGAGGTTTGAGAGCTCCTTCAACCTCTTTAATCTTCCACCCGACTTCAAGATCTCTATGGCTTGCTGGAGATCTATGTCTCCAACATCCGGCAGACACCTCTCACATAACCCCAGCTTGAGCAACCTTTCATCGAGTATCTCTCCACCGCAATTTATACAGGCGAAGCTGTAAATCGCCCTCGCAACCATCGTCCCAGCCCTATCCACACGCTCAATACCAAATCATCTCCTTAAATCCCTTATCAGAATGCTTATTACGAGATCCACCAATATATTAACCATGCCAACCGCGTTCGTATTGATCAATACTGAGATAGGTGCTGAGGAGGAGATCTTGGACGAGTTGAAGAAGGTGCCGAACGTTAAGGAGGCGTACGTCGTCTATGGGCTCTACGACATCGTTGCGAAGGTTGAAGCGGAGAGCATGAACAAGCTTAAAGAGGTGATCTCCTGGAGGATAGCGTCCTGATATTACCCGGGACGCCCTCAGACGGAGGCTGGATAAGGTTAGGAGTACCCTGACCATGCTCGTGGTATCGAAGGAGACCTAGATTCCAAGGCTTAACGGCTTGGCCAGATGCCTCCTCGCCGATGGTGGAACTTCATAGAATCCGGTAGCAACCTCCCTGGGGAGCTTGATGATCTCCACCGCCTCGGGTCCAAGTCTCACCTTACATTTTCTACACCTATATCCTTTGCCAGCCCCCGCGCTCTCCATCCTCCTACCGCATCTAGGACATCTTGGAGGTCTCTTAACAACCGCCTCCACGAGCCTCCTCACATGGATCTTCTCCAGGTTCAGGGTCAGGCCCTGGGGCTTGAGCTTGACCGCTCCATAGACGGTTACCTCATCGCCGGGGAGGAGCTTGGCTACCATGTTCCTAAAGCCTTTGGTGGGCTCGTAGGCCGCACAGGTCAGTTCTCCCGTCCCATCGCCTAGCTTGAAGAAGACGTGGCCGCCTACCTCGAATCTAGGCTTCTCCAACACTTTTCCCGTGACTATGGCGCTCATCCCATCCCTCAGCTGAGCTATTCTCGCAGGTCTTAGATGGACGTCGGTCCCCTGATTGGTCTCGAAGATCGTCACCATCTCGACGGGCTCGCCTATCCTCAGCATCCTAAACGCTCTCCTCAAGACCTCCGGATCCACCCCTCTAATCCCCAAGAGGACTGGACAGGGGGTGTGCGGCGCTATCCTGATCTCCCCAGCCTCATAGTCTACGTTATCGAAGGTGTAGGGTCTCGTGGCCCTATCCATCTCAAAGACCGACCTCGGGTCTATGTGCCTGATGGTCCCCCAATAATCCCTCCTCCTATGGGCTCCTCAAGCGGTACAATCTCCCAGACAGCGCGCCAATAGAATCTCTTCAGCTCCTCCGGAGGCTCTCCCTCGAGGAAGACCGCGGCCGGCTCGGTTCCCTCTTCTCCAAGTTCGGCGTATTCCTCGATGACCTCGGCCACGAGTTCCTCCACCTTAGGGGAGTATTCTCCTCTAAGCTTGAGGGCTATTGCCGCGTTCCCCCTAGTCTTGAATGGGCAATTTGGGTTCAGCCTGATCAATCTGGGGAAGCCGGCTAATCTCAGGCCAAGCCTCTTAAGCCTTCGAATGAGTAGGGCTCCGATGTAGGTTGTGCATCCGCCCTTCTTCGAGTCCGTATCGTCCAATCCTATCCAAAGGATCATCTATGAATCGGCTTAAGATCCAAACTTATAAACCAACTACTTGGAAGATGGATTTGAGCTCCGGGAGCGGGAGGCGAAAAATAATATATACCTATCATGAGTAATTTTATCCGTTATGAGGCGGAGAAAGGTTAAGCGTGTGAAAAGAGCGGCTAAGCCTAAGGTCGATCTCCTTGGAAAGGCTGTCGCGAGGGAGGCTAGGAGGGCCGAAGCACTCACCGAACTCGATCTAGGAGAACTCTACTCGATCCTAGGTGCGCAGGTTAAAGAGATTCAAGATGTCGCTAAGCTCGCTAGGGCGAAGGTTCCCAGAAGGGTCGATAAAACAGCCTTCTTCACCCAGAGCATAACCTTAGCAGCGGAGCCCCTGAGAAAGAGCGGGGAGGAGTTCCTCAAGAGGTGCTGGAATAAGGTCTTGACGAGAGCTTGTAGATGGTGGCCCGAGAATAAGGAGAAGTTCACCGGGAGGAGGCTGATAGCGAACTTAGCCCAAGCGCTAGCTCCAGCGATACCCGCGAGGATGAGAACGGGATCCATGCTCACCCTAATAGCGGCGATTCTCGTCAAGCAGGACCTAGACAAGCTATGCGAGGAGAGGCCGGAGACCCCTCCAGGAGTGGAGGTCGAGGAGAGGGTCGAGGAAGTCGTCGAGAAGCCCGCCGAAGAGGTGAGAAGCCGCCAGAAGAGCAGCCATCATACACTCTGTAGAATCGTAATGATTATGGGTCGGCGGCGTCGAGGAAAATCACATTCGCCTCGCTCCTCCGCCATCGCCTCAAAGGATTCAACATGGCGCGGGTGTGGATAAAGCATTAAACATCGTGCAGATCGCTCTGTGAAGGAAGCTTTGCAGAAAGGGGGGAGAAAAATGAAAAATATTCGCGGAAAACCGAATAATATGGGGAGAGTCTAAGGTATATTAAGAGCTGGAAGATAATACAAGATGGAGCCGGAAAAGCGGGGTAGGGTAGCCAGGTTAACCCGCCGGGCTCATAACCCGGAGATCCCTGGTTCAAATCCAGGCCCCGCTACATCTTTATTATACGATGCCTGGTTGGGATCACTTCATCGTGGAAATCTTATTCAAGCTCTTGGGAGAGAAGGTTTAATTTCATCATCCCTAATCTCTTCTCTGTCGAGCTTCGATGTTTGAGGACTTACTTGAGCTCGCGGTCGATTATGCTGGGAGGCTTGGGGCCGATTATGCTGAGGCGAGGTTTCAGAAGGATCTGACCGAGAGCGTCATCTTGAAAAATGGATCTCCTGAGATCTCGGCGAGGAGTGTCAGTAGGGGGATTGGGGTTAGGGTGCTGGTTAACGGCTCCCTAGGATTCTCCTCGACCAGCAGCTTGACGAAAGACTCTATTAGAAGAGCCGTTAGAGCGGCCGTCTCGATCGCGAGGACGTCCTCTAGGTTGAGTGGAGGGATCTCGATGAGCGAGGAGAAGCCGTCGAGGGCCAGGGTTGAGGTGAAGCCTAGGATAAGGTTTGAGGCGGTCGATGTGGATGCGAAGATAGATTTCCTTAAGGAGGTCGATGGATACGCCGTCGAGGCTTGTGAGAGGCTCGGGGTGAAGCTTCCCTCAAGGTTATTTGAGGTTGGTAGATTGGATACCGAGAAGCATCTGATCACGAGCGATGGAACAGACGTTTATCATAGGATTCCGAGGGTCACGGCGGAATACTTGATAACCGCTCACAGCCCGCAACATGGGACTATCCAGAGATTTGAGGAGCTTGGAGAGTCTAGGGGATGGGAGGCGATCGAGGCCTGGAGGCTCCCGGAGAGGTTGGAGCGGGAAGCTGAGGCGATCTCAAGGATCCTCCTGGAGGGGGTTGAGCCTCCGAGAGATCCGGTCGATGTGGTCGTCGGATCGGAGATAGTGGGCTTGGCGTGCCATGAGTCGGCGGGCCATCCCGGAGAGGCGGATCGAGTTCTCGGGAGGGAGGCTGCTCAAGGCGGGGAGAGCTACATTAAGCCGGAGATCCTCGGGACGCGGATCGGGTCGGATGTGGTCACGGTGGTCGACGACCCAACCCTGAGAAACTCGTTCGGCTACTATCTCTATGATGATGAGGGGGTGGAGGCTAGGGAGAGGAGGCTGATCGAGAACGGCGTCCTGAAGGAACTCCTCCATAACAGGGAGACGGCGGCGACCTTCCAAGTCGGGAGCAATGGATCCGCGCGGGCCGATAGCTATGATTCCGAGCCCATCATAAGGATGGCGAACACGTATATGAAGCCTGGAGACCACAGCCTTGACGAGTTGATTGAAGATGTTAGGGATGGGGTCTACATCAAGAGCTATCAGGAGTGGAATATCGATGATAGGAGGTGGAATCAAAGGTACGTTGGGGTGGAGGCATATAGGATCAGGAACGGGGAGGTCTGCGAGCCTGTGAGGAATCCGGTTCTAGAACTCACAACTAGGGGATTCTACTCGTCGATAGACGCCGTCGGAAAGGACCTCAAATTCTCCGCAGGCTACTGTGGGAAAGGAGACCCGCTTCAGAGCGTTCCGGTCTGGTTCGGCGGCCCATCGGTGAGGCTTAGGGGGATTAGGCTTGGGGTTAGGCGATGATATAAAGGATCTCCAACAGCTTAAAATTGAAGAAAATTCCAGTTTCAGCTAGATATGGAGGACGATTTGGAGCTGAAGATGCTGAGGCTCAAGAAGCTAAGAGAGCTTATGAAATCGCGTGAGAGGCAGAGGAAGGAGAAGGAGATGAGGTTAAACTTCAAGGATGCATACAAGCTCGTCAAGAAACATCTGGTCAATAGGGGTGAGGAGGTGTTGGATGCGGCTCTAGAACAGTATCCCCAGGCCGCGAGGAGGGTCGTCATGTTCATAGCTTCGAAGATTATGAGAGGGGAGTTCTCCGGGAAGATCTCCGGCGAGATGCTGATGCAGCTATTCGAGTATCTTGGAATGCGTGTAAGGCTTGAGACCAAGATCCTCTATTATAGGAAGGGCGAGTATAAGAGCATCCGAGATCTGCTCAGATGAGGGGCTAACATTTATAGATAGGGGAATGGTCACGGATTATGGTCAGAAGAAGCTTAGAGAGGTGGTTTATGTCGAGCTCCCAACCATAGGTCAGAGGGTTGAGGAAGGAGAGGCCATCGCAACCCTCGAATCCGTGAAGGCCTCGGCTGAGGTTTATACTCCCGCGAGTGGGAAGGTTATTGAGGTTAACTCGAAGCTCGTCGACTCACCTGAGCTCGTTAATGATGATCCATACGGAGATGGTTGGATAGCTAAGATCGAGCTTGAGGAGGAGAGGGAATTTGAGGACTTGATGGAGCCGGACGAATACCGTAAATACCTGGAGGATCTTGAGGAAAGGGGATAGCGTGAAGTTGGAATGGTTCTGGTCAGGGTTCACAGGGTCTCGAGTATAAGAGATCCGGAGACCGGCAGGTTCGGCAAGCTGATAGAGCTAGTTGAGGAGAGGAGGATCTCAAGGCAGCCTGTGAGGATCGTTGGAGCTCCCGAGGAATCGGTGATGGCCCAGAGGATGATTCAAGACCTACTCTATCAATTTCAGTCCATGGGATTCCTTCCAGGCGTGGGTGGATTGAGGCCAAAGATGACCATATTCCTCACGGAGGAGGAGTATGAGCTTCTAGGAGTTAAGCTCGATGTTAATGAGGTCTATGAGCTTGAGTTCAAGGATGGGATGATCAGATTCAAGAGGGCGTACGATTAGCCCTTCAGCCTATAGACCACGTAGATTATTCTCCAGGCAACGGTTACCGATGCTAGGACCGCTATCAAGATGATTCCATAGTTTAGGGCATCTCTCGCGAATGGCGTGAGGAGAGGCTAAGGCGATGGATCCCCATAGAACGTCAACAGCTCCCGAGCAGATTATGGCGATCAGGATGAAGCATTCGCCGAGCTTATCGAAGACCGAGTCCAAGAATGCCCCAAGCTTGCTGACCCTATTCATCCTTCTAGCGACAGCTCCGTCAACCGCGTCTAGAAATCCGGAGAGCGCTAAGGTTATGGCCGCTGGAAAATAGAGTAGTCGATTTGAAGAAGCATAAAGGTATAGGATCGAGGAGATTATTGCGGCCGCGAACGCCGAGATCGTTAAGCTCATGGGACTTATTCCGTGATCTGAGAGGAACTCGACCATCCTCGAAGTTATTTTCTCGAATACCTCTTCCTCCATCCTCCTACGACTCATTTCCCAATCACCTCGAGAACCCTCGATGAGAGCTTGCAGTAGCTGCAAACATCTCCTATCGTCGGCATCCCGCAGACCTTACAAGCCCTGAGTTTAGGTCTCTCGACGAGACTCTCAAGCTTTGGGAGGAATCTCTTGACGTGAGACTTGTAGAATGTGTGCCTAAATCCTGGAATCTTCTCCTCTATCCTCGAGATGAGCTCCTTCCTCCTAAGCATCCTCGATCCCCTCACAAGCGGGCACTCGAGCCTGCTATAAGGCGTCTCCATGAAGTCGGCATAATACTTGTTCTCCTGATCCGTCAACTCTATCAAGGGTTTAACCCTCTTCACGAGCTTATCCCCGCCCTCAAGCACGGGCTTAACCCTAACAATCTCCTCTATTCTCCCGTTCAGATATAGTTCGAAGAGGAGCTCAACTACGTCGTCTAGGGTGTGGCCGGTTGCGAGGATCCTCAAACCATTCTCCCAAGCGATCCTGTTTAGCAGATATCTCCTGATTATCCCGCATGCCCCGCATATCCTCCTCCTATACGAGGTCTCCATGAGGTCTGGGAGGGTGAATCCCTCACGTTCCTTGAGGTCGTATATAATCGCCTCGACTCCAAGCCTATCGCAGAGCCTTCTAACGGCCTCCTCGGAGTCTCTCGAATAGTCGCCTATTCCGAGATTTATGTGGATCGCCTTGATCCCGAGGTCTGGGAATGTCCTGCTGAGGGCCATGAGCATGGCCATGCTATCCTTCCCACCCGAAACAGCCACCCCGATCGAATCCCTTGAACCGAACATCCCATACTTGAGAATCGTGTTCCTGAGCTTCTTCTCATAAAACTCGATGAAGCAGTCTCTGCAGAGCCATCTCCCCATATAATCCACGTATACGGCCTCCTCCACATCCTCCCCGCATCTACCGCAGCGCGTCAACCCGTCTTCAGGATAAATATCTCCCTTTTTACCATAAGGATTGAGCTGGGTGGAGATTGTGAAGGGGGTCAGGGGTTTGCTCGGAGATCTATGGATCGGAGACGACTATCCTACGAGGATAATGGGTGTGATCAACGTAAGCCCCGAATCATTCTATAAGAGATCGGTCAAGCTAAGCTATGAGGACGTGGCGGAGGAGGCGAGGAAGATGGAGCGGGATGGAGCGGATATAATAGATGTTGGGGGGATGTCGACGGCGCCGTATCTAAGGACCTTCGTCAGCGAGGATCTTGAGGCGGAGAGGATCTCGTGGGCGGTCGAGGCGGCCAAGTCGGCGGTCAAGATCCCGGTCTCCGCCGATACGAGCAGGCTTAAGCCTGCGATGGCCGCGATAAGGGCTGGAGCCGATGTAATAAATGATGTGACGGGATTGAGGGTTCACCCTAGGATCGCTAGGCTCGTGGCGGAGCATGGTCTCTCGCTGATAGTCTGCGCCTCCAACCTAGGCGGTTTAGGGAGTTCGAGTGAGGCGCCCATGGCCGCGATCAAGTCTCTCAGGGAATCGATTCAGGTGGCGGTGAAGGGCGGAGTCGAGCCGAATCGAATCATAATAGATCCTGGGATAGGCTTCCACCGCTCAACCGGGCTCCCGTGGTTCGAGATCGACCTAAGCCTCTTAAGGGGCTTGAGGAGGCTGAGGGTTTTAGGGAAGCCGATAATGGTCGGAGTGTCTAGAAAGTCCTTCCTAGGCGCGATCACGGGCAAGGATAAGCCCGAGGAGAGGCTCGCGTCCTCGATAGCGGCCGAGGCGATGGCAGTCATCCTTGGAGCGCATGGGATTAGGGTTCACGATGTCGCTGAGGCACTCGACGCAATAAGGGTTGTTGAGGCACTCATCGGCCGTGGTCTCGGCGAATCTCCTTCACGATCTCCATAAGCTTCCTAACCCGCGTTGGGTCGACTGGATTGCTTATCACTCCATCTCTCTTGAAGTATGTTCCGACTATCGCTCCATCGGCGTATCTGAGCATGGTCTTCACGTTATCCGGGTTCACCCCACTCCCTACGAGGATAGGAGCATCTGGTAGAGCCTCTCTAACGATCCTCAAATCATCCACGCTGGCCTCAGCGCCCGTCTCCGGCCCAGTTAGGATTAAGGCATCGGCTCTCCCCCTATAATACGTATCCCTCGACGCCTGTGGTAGGGGGACTCTATAGAGCGTGTATCCATGCTTAACGTTGACGTCCGCGAATATCTTCACATCGCTTCCTATAAGCTCCCTATACCTGATCATTTGATGCGCCCTCCCCTGAATAAGCCCCTGATCGGTTACAACGCATCCTATGTGGACGTTTACTCGGATGAAACTCGCTCCGATCGCCGACGCTATCGCCAGCGATGCCTCAGAATCGTTCCTCAAGACGTTGACTCCGATCGGCAGATCGTATCTCTTCTTAATCTCCCATGCGATCACGGTCATCGAGGAGATTATGTGAGGTGGAACCCTGTCTGGATAGAATGGGAAGTCGAAGAAGTTCTCTATTAATAGACCGTCAACCCCTCCTCTAACGAGATTCTCTGCATCCTCCAAAGCCGATTCTAAGACATCTTCCAAGCTCGTCGAGCCAGGGGTTCCGGGGAGGGGCTTTAGGTGGATCATTCCTATTATCGGCTTCATCACCCTGAAGATCTCTTCAAGGATTTCCATGTCCATTAAATGATTTACTATGGGGAAATAAGGATTGAGCCGCAAAGAGTTTTGTAATGGAGGCGATCATCAGCCATAGGTTCGGCGAAACTCCCCCTCGATCTCCATGAACCGTTTCCGAGCTATCTTGCTATATGGGCTTCTTGGGTTGGTTGACGGCATCAATCTTAGGCTTTGATCTGGCTGAGAATCCGCCTCGTCCTCCAGATGATTAACACCGCGATCATCGCTACTACAGCCACCACCGCGATCATCATGACGAGCAATGGTTTCTGATAGATCGGGATGTAGGTCCTGACTTTCACCGGCTCCCCATAGAACTCCCTATCCAAGAACTTGCATCGAGCGTTAATCTCATAGGTCTTTTCCCCCTCAAGCTTTATGGGCATCCTAAATGATCCATTGGCCGAGGTCGTGATAGACTTCACGGGAACCCCATCCAATAGGATGTCCACCTTAACGCCTTCTAAGGGTCTTCCGAGGACTGTTATCCATCCGAGCACCTCCACCTCCTCTCCAGCCCTTATCGTAAGCTCCGCGATGCTCGCTCCATGACATACCTTCGGCCCCTCCAGCTGAGAAGCTGGTTTTCCCCGCTCTGCAACCATGATCGTGATTTCGGGTTTAGCCCACAAGATCCTTATCTTCCTCAGGCTATGGATATACGTCAAATATATCCAATATCTGTCCTCCGACATCCCCATCCTCGCTTTCAGTGGCCTGCCATCCATGGCCGCCACGATCGCTCCATCCACCGCGTTCTTCGGTATCGTTAAGTTCATGGCCCCAAGTCTTCCAGCCCTGCCCGAGACCAAGATCTCCAACCCATTCGTGAGCGGCTTGATGGAGGCTATCGTCGAGTTCGACGCTACCTCAATCACGTGCTCGACACCCTTAAACTCGGCCCGATATTCGGTGTAGTTTAGGTCTGCCACCCTCCATGGATTCTCCGAGACCTCGACCTCCAGTTTACGGAATGGTAGGTTGAAGAGCTTCCAAGTCGATGAGTATCTAGTCTCCCTGATAGGCTTTGCGGCCGAAAGTATCTCCGGGGATATTTTTATTAGCGTGAGCTTATCCTGAGTCGCTCCAGACTCCATCGTTAGATGTAAGTCTTCTTGAGGACTCACCCTAGAGATGTATTCGATCATCCAAAATAGCTCCTTGAGATCCTCGGGCTTAACCCATAGATCTCGGAACCTCAGCTCCGTCACAGTTTCACCGAGCTCATTCATCTTCGTCGAGACCTTGAAGCCCGACTCGCTAAACCTATACTCCGACTTAATTGCCAGATCTAATATCTTCTCCATGGTCTCGGCTTGCTCCTCCCCCACCTCCCTGCTCATGAGCCTCAGAACCTCTTCCAACATCCTACACTCTATTCTGAGGATCTCCGTGAACTGCTTGTCTAGATCCCCCTTATAGATCGTTGACGAATTAATTCTGAAAATCGTGTCGACTCCATTCCAAGATGCGGAGAAGTTCCCGCTCATCGGAACCGCATACTCATATCTGACATCTCTCAGCTCCCTCACATATTTGGCGATCCCCCTGAATGCCTCGGCGACCTCTGGAGGTATCTCGGGCTTAAATCCTCCCTCTATTGGAGGCTTCGTATACTTAAGGAATTCGGGTAATTTTTCCACGAATCTGGCGAGCCCCTCATAGAAGTCTCCCCTAGATTCGAAGAGGAGTTTTAGCTCGGCCCTCTCATCGCCTATCTCGACGGGCTTTAGGGCTAGGTCTGAGATCCTCACCTCACCCTCGGTGAGCTTCTCGATAAGCGCCACCACGAACCCCTTGACGGATGGAAACTGTTTAACCAGCTGCTCAACGTCGGCTCTGGTCATGTTAAGCTCGGAGTACCATAATGTTATGTTTGCGTGAAGCCTTAAGCTCGACTCCATAGGTCCTATGCCATCGAGCGCCTTAAATGATCCATTTATGTGAAGAGTCTCTGGAACGAATATCGTGAACACTCCATCATATGCCGGCCCGCTCCTAGTGAACTTCTCGACATAACCTATCGAGAGCTTCAGCTCACCAAGCCTACCCCTAAACTCTTCGGGCAGATCTTCTAGACCCCCGGGCTCCGGTCCGATCTCCCCACGGCATCTCATCAAAACCATATCCCCCGATATCGGCTCATATCTACATTCGTAGGAGGTGTGGTGGGGGATGATGCCGTTGGACCCTCAACCCTCACTGGGATCTTGGGGGGATGCTGCTCAGCTAAGCATGTGATCATCGTTGACTGGAGGAGCAACATCATCATAAGTATGCCTAGGATCTTCACGCCGCTCCTCATTCGGTTTAACCCCCGTCTTCGTGGAGGAAAAATCTTGCGGTCAGATCTTTTTATGGAGCGCTCGCTGAGACGTTTATCACGCTCCCGACATGACATTTAAGCCAGTTTCGGGAATACTCCCTCTCTAGGATGGATCTTATCATATCGCCGCTGCAGTGGATCGGCGCTATCCTCTCAGTTCCAAGCTCTATTAAGCGCTTAACCGTCTCCCTACACGTTAACTCCGACGCCCCCCTCATGTGGAATCCCCCTAAGACTAGGTAGGGCTTGACTCCTAAGTCATTTTTCGCCTTGGCGACTATGTTGGCAACACCTGGATGGCTACATCCGACGAGGATGACGAGCCCCCTACCCTCGACGTTTATTGCTAAGGCCTCCTCGGCCGGCGGGCCATAGAGCCATCCTATCACAGCTACCCCCTCGGCCACCTTCATCGTCTCGCCGACCTCCTCGATGTCTAGTCCATGGACTCCAATCCTCCCCGCGGCGCCCTTCGGAACATACACCTTTAATCCGGGTCTGACCTTTGCGATGTATGAGAGTCCGCCGACGTGATCCCAGTGCTCGTGCGAGATCACGACGAAATCTATCTCACTGGGATCCACCTTAAGCTTCTTGAGGTTATCTCTGAGAACATTTGGATCCGGGCCGGTGTCGAATAGTATTGTGTTCTTAGGGGTCTTCGCTAAGATGCTCAGCCCCCATGCCGTCTTGAGCCCGCTATCTGGATAATTGTCGACTACGACTATCAGCTTAACCTCCTCCACAGATCCTATTTGAATAGTTTTAGCCTCAGTCTTAACCTCTCCTCTCTGACCACCAAGCATGAGTGCTCCGGCTGACAAGCTTATCAAGATAACTGCTACTATGAGGAATTTAAGCTTAGTCCTCACGTATTTCACGCCTCCTAACGAGGAATGCTCTCCCACGATACTCAATCAACCTGATCTCGCCCAAATCTATCAGCCTCTCGATGAGCTCATCTGGGTTATGGACGAATTTTGAGAGCATTTGATGAACGTAATCGAGTCTTATGGGGTGGATGGATGCTATACTTAGAAGATCCTTAATGAAATCTCCCCCAATCCTGAATCCCGCCCCCTCATACCCTATCAGGAGCTCAACCCTATCCCTGCCCAAGGATTCGGAGAATATCTCATAGGATTCCACGAGCTTCTCCTCATCCGCCGGCTTGACCCAGCTCTCGGCCGGTGGGCGGGTTGGTATGGCTATATATGCCTTATCAGGCTCTATCCTTGAAAGCTCGTCGGCGATCCGCTCGATCTCAGACCTCTCCGAGTTCACCCCATCTATCAGCATGGTCTCGGATATGAGCTTTCCCGGAAAATCCCTCCTAAAGACCCTCATCCCATCAAGAATCTCCCTCAGGCTCAGGGATGGATGAGGTCTGTTTATCCTCTTCCAGACGCCCTCGGAGGCTGCGTCGAGCTTTATCGACACGAGATCGAACCTCATTAGATCTCTTTTAACATCTTCATTGGAGATTAGGGTGGAGTTTGTCAGGATCGCTATCGGCTTATCCGAAAGCTCCTTGACGGCCTCCACGTGCTTGCTTAGGGATTCGTCGAGAGTCGGCTCACCATCTGGGACGAAGGTGATGTAATCCAATTCATCTTCATCTATTTCCGAGAGCTTCTCGCTCAACTCCCTCCTCAAGATCTCTGTATCGTAGAATCGCCTCCTCTCAATCGTGAGAACCTTAGTCGCGCCGAGCTGACAGTATATGCATGAATATGAGCACCTCTTCGGAGGCGGGATGTTATTTATTCCAAGGGACTTTCCAAGCCTCCTCGATGGAACGGGTCCGAAGACGATTTCAACCATCTTGTCCGAGTTAAGGTGGACTCGCCCTTAGATAAACTGTTCTATGCTTATCGCTCAATCCACGTTCACTCAATTATCCTCGCTATCCTTCTGGCGGCCTCAGGAGTTGCCCCGCCTTTAAGCAACTCACCACAACCTTCTCTGAAATGAACCCCTCTTCTCTCCCATCGCGCTTAACGACCTTAACCATCTCCGAGCCCTCCTCATCTCTTATCGCAATCAAGTGTTTCCGGCTTCATCTAGTCTCTTGGGTTCTCCTAGTCGGTGTCGGAGGCATGTATGGGGCTGGGATGAACTCGACGCTGGGCCTTATCGACGGGGGCTGAGGATATAGGTCCATGAGCTTGTAGATCTCATTGGGTATCTCGGTCTTAATATTCAGTCCAAGCTTCATCGCCTGATCGCACGTTATCGGGTAGTCGTGTGTCCACCTACCCTCAACCATTATCCTAGCGAGCTCCCTGGCCTTCTCATCTCCAAGCTTATCCTTGGTCAGGGTGTAGACGAGATCCTCCATCTGCTTCACGGCCTTCTCGGCTATATCCGCCAAGACCAGATACTCCTCCTTGACCTTATCCCTACCCTTCTCCTTGATGGCCTTGATGATCGATACCGCCGGGATACCTCCTCTATGTGGGTCGCTTATCTGCGGGTCCACCGGGCCCAGAACCGCGTGCGGATCCATCCAGATCTCATCGGCCGCCAAGGCTATCAGGGTTCCACCGCTCATCGCGTAGTGCGGGATTATCGCTATCGTCTTGGCCTTATGATCCTTTAACGCTAGGGCTATCTGGGCGGCGGCCAAGACCAATCCTCCAGGAGTGTGGATCACTATAGCTAGCGGCATCTCCGGGGGCGTCATCCTGATTGCCCTCAAGACCTGCTCGGAGTCCTCGATGTCGATATACCTGTAGAATGGTATCCCGAATAACCCTATCCTCTCCTGCCTATGGATCATCGTCACAACCCTTCCCTTGATCCTCCTCTCAAGCTTCCTGATCAAGCTCAGCCTAGCGCCTTGGAGAGCTTTCATCCTGTATTGAGGCCATAGGAAGATCGCCAGGATCAGGAAGAGCCAGAAGAGGAAGCCTATATCCACTCCTCCGTCCATGCACTATAACTCAGCTCAGATGGTAAAATAGATGTTGCCTGCTAGGGGAAGATCGGCCGCCTCGACAGAAGCTTTGGCAAGGGCAGAGGTTTGAAGGGCTTATCCTTAACCTCATCGCCTATCCTCTTAACCAGTTCCTCGGCCCTCATCTCGACCACCCTTCCATCCGCCCTGATCCTCACGCTCAGTTTTCCAGACTCCTTCTCCCTCTTCCCGAAGACGACTATGTATGGTATCCACTCGGTCTCGGCCTCCATTATCCTCTTCTCGACGCTCTCCTCCCTGTCGTCTACATCCACCCGAATCCTGTTCCCCTCCAGGTATTTCATAAGCTCGACGCAATCGCTTAGATATTTTCCGCTCACCGGAATTATCCTGACCTGGGTCGGCGAGAGCCAGGTTGGGAGCATGGGCTTCCCACCCCTCTGAATCCGCATATACGCCTTTTCGAGGAGGGCGTAGATTATCCTCTCGATAGCCCCGCTTGGAGAGCAGTGGAGGATTATCGGATACTTCTCACTCCCATCTTCATCCACATAGGTTATTCCATAATGCCTCGCGTTCTCGACATCTATCTGATCTGTTGAGAGGGCTGCCGCCTTCTCCTGCGCATCTATGAAGTTGAACTCCCATTTCAGAACGAAGTAAAAGAATCTCTCATCCCACATTTCCGCGAGAACGGGTTTGCCGAATTCTCTGACGAGTTCGAAGATGAATTCCCTATTCTCCTCATAGAAGTCTCTCGTGAACCTTATCGCCATCTCTAGATCCTCCCTCGTCAACCCAACCCCCTCCATCAGCTCCATGCACAGCTTAAGCCTCCTCCTCATCTCTGACTTCGCCTGCTCCAGGTCTCTGCAGAACGCGTGCGCGTCGGGCATCGTGAACGCCCTAAGCCTCCTCAATCCGGCGAGCTCCCCGCTCTTCTCCCTCCTAAAGCTGTATCTTGTGAGCTCGTAGAGCCAGAATGGGAGATGCCTGTAGGATAGCTGCATGTCCTTGGCGATTAGGAATTGTCCGAAGCATGCGGCGAATCTGAGAAAATACTTCTTGTGGTCGGATTTGATCACGTACTGTCGAGCCGGAAATCTATTCAGGTATCTTTCGAGGCTTGGGTGGCTCATGTCGTACATGATCGGGGTCTCGACCTCTATCCCACCATACTCGACAACCTTCTGGGTGACGAACTCCTCTAGGAGGCTCTTGATGAGCCTACCCTTCGCGAGCCATCTCATGTTCCCCGGATCGCTCGCGGGCTCATAGTCCGCTATCTTGAGCTTCTTCATCAATGCCGTGTGAGGGGGTTGCTCCAAGACCGCCCTAGACTTTGCTATCTCGTATCTCGTCAATAGCTCAAGTCCTCTGCGTCCTACAAAATCGTATTCATCGACTGGGATCATCTCCCCATCCGGGGTTAGGATATACCAGTGCGACCTGATCTTCTCCTCGACTAGGAGAGCCCTCGGAACCTCCTCCTCGGCCCCGGCCTCTGGGCCATAGCTTCTAAGCTGCTCGGCCAGGGGATGGCCCTTAACCGCTATGATGAGCCTCTTATTCCATCCGAATGGGGCTCGATGGACCTCTATATCCCGCCTCTCGGCAACCTCGCCGATCTTCTTAAGTACCTCTATGGCCTTGCTCGGCGAGGCAAGCTTGACGCTTAGATGAGCATATGGATAGATTACCAGCCTGCCTACTTTCAGCTTCTCCATGAATTCAACTGCGTCGTCGACAACTCTTTGAGCTATGGATGGATCGTCGTCCTCCTCCACGCATGTTAGGAGTAAGAGGGCGTCCTCAAACCTATACCTCTTCCTCTCGACCTCTTCATAGATCTTGGCCTCGGGCTGGATGGGCTCATACTCGACATAGTCGACGTGGAGTTGTAGAATCTTCAACCATCAAGCCCCCCGACCAAGAACGCTCTTCCACCTCAAACTCCTAGAAGAATATATTAGTTTTAACGTTTAGCCATCCGCGCAGAGATCTGTGAGACGTTATGGACGAAAATGTCTCGATCATATCTGCGAATATCTCCATCTCTCCACCCTCCTCTCCTCCCTCGTCAGCTTCTTATACTCCTTGTAATGCCTCCGGCATAGATAAGCCCTACCCCTAGTTACATCGACCTTTAGGGATTGCGGAATCCTCTGAACGGATATGGATTTAACTGCCTGCTCGTCGCATCCAATCACCGAGCACTTCACCCCCTTCGCTATCCTACCCATGGCATCTCCTCCCGAGCAACCCTACATCCCCCATTACAAAAACTCTCTTATGACGTGTCGTTAATGGAATCGTTCCAGATCTTGAGCCGCTCACCGCGAAAGGGGCCGAATATAAGCTTCCCGCGTCCTTCACGCGAGACCGGTAGAGTTGTTAGAAGAGAATTGTAGATCTGTAGGTGGCCGGGGTTCATCGCCTCCGCCTGGGGGTGGGCTCTTCAGGGGCTTCCACAATCCTCTTGACAAAGTTATATCTATTTCTCAGCCTCGGGATGATCCCCTTCCTAGGCTTTGCCTCGATCTTAGGGGTTTGAGACCTGACCTTTCCAGCCTTAGTTATCGATCCGTGGCTCGGCATTCCACGCTTAGATCGGATGATCTAAATTTAAACCTATGCCGACCCACTCTTCTTCCTCGCTATCAAGCTCACCCTCTCCGCAACCCTCCTCGCTATCTCCTTCATCATCAGGCTCAGCTCGGAGTCCGGCGAATCCACTATGAGGGGGATTCCCGTATCAGATCGCTCCCTGATCTCGGGGGCTAGCGGAATCTCTCCGAGGAA
>NJEK01000047.1 GCA_002255105.1 Candidatus Wolframiiraptor sp. EX4484-121 | reverse complement strand
GGGTTTATGAAGACGCATGAGGCTCTCAGGAGGGTCGTCTTCCCGCTCGCCGTCTCCCCGCAGAACCAGATGCTCATATTGTTCTCCAAGAGTATCCATAGATAGGCAGCTATCAGCTCGTCTATCGAGCCCCACTTGATCAGCTGGACTATGCTTATCGGCTTATCGCTGAACTTCCTTATCGTGAAGTTGCTGCCCCTCATGCTCACATCCGATCCAAAGACTATGTTTATCCTGGATCCATCCGGCAGAGACGCGTCGACTATTGGATTCCTATAGGTCACGGGTCTACCCGTCTTCTCCGACAGCCTCCTAACGAACTCGTCGAGCTCATCCCTTGAGTCGAATCTTATGTTTGATTCGCAACTCCCGAACACCTTATGCTCGACGAATATTGGGCCGAGGCCATCGCAGCTTATATCCTCGATGTATGGATCTCTTATGAATGGCTCGAGTATCCCGAGCCTCGCCTTCTCCATCACAAGCTGGTATTCGAGGGCTTTGTAAGTTTCATATCCCACGTAGATTTTCTTGACCACTCCGCGCCTCCTCTCAACGCGATACTTTCCCAACGGCATCCCATAATTTATCTCCACGATGGATCTGAGGAGCTTCTTCAGGATCTTCTCATGCTCCTCGACGGTCTTGAACTCCATCCTCTCATCTATCAACGCTATCAAGGCCTCCTCAACTATGTCGAATAGTTCTCCGAGCTTCAGCCCACTCGCGGGCTGGACTATCACGTACATCGGCCTCTCCCCAGCCTCTCTCGTGTAGATGTGGATGAAGATGGGGTCTCCGACGGGGTAGAGTATGTTCACCTCATCCCTATATCTGAGCTCCCTCGAGAGCTGCTCCATATATTCGGGTAACGGCCTACCCCTCTTCGCCAGGTCATCGATATATCGCATTAGGTGGGGATTCTTCGATAAGGCGTCTCTAAATCCCCTCCCATAGGATCTCAGCGTAGCTCTCATGGCCTCGCCCCCTAGGCCCTCGCCTGGGAGAATGGTAGAACCTTTATCCCGAACGCTGGATCTACGTCGAAGCTAAGGGTTATTGATGAGGGCTTCTCCGCCCCCTTGAGCTTCGGAACCTGCAACAATTTGACTATCTTATCCCCGATCTCCTTTATCGAGAGGATGAAGTGGACATCGCATATCGATCTCATCCTTATCAGCAGGTCTCGCTCGAAGGCATATGGATGAATCGTCACGAAGATCGATTTCCCAAGATCGTCAACTATATTCCTGGCCTCGGTGAAGAAGTTGAGGATGTCCTTCTCATCCGCGTAGGTTACCAGGTAGGTGAGCGAGTCTATCACATACACGTCGAACTTATTTAGCCTCTTTACGGCCTTTATTATCACGTCGAGGAACCTCGAGGCAAGCCTCATGTTCCATTCCAGGTTCCTGACGTGTAGCTCGAATATCTGGAGTTGGCCCGTTAGGAAGAAGTACTTCACGTTGAGCGTTATCTGCTCCATCGAGTTTATCAGAGCCTTCGTCCCGGTCTCGGTCGTTATGTAGAGCACCTTGAAGCCCAGGTTTAACGCTCCATAGGTGTATTGTTGGGCCAATATGCTCTTCCCGCTATCATTCGGCCCCTCTATCAGGCATAGGAATGGCGTCCTTAACGCCCCGATCTTCCTATCCAGTTCCCCGTTCAAGGATTTTATGAGCCGCTTCCTCCCGCTCACCTCGTCCTCACCCCATTGGGCGCAACCATTATCAGCATGAATTCGTCGGCTATGTCCTGATCCCCGCCTATCCAGGCCCTGATCGCCAAGCTCTCCCCATCGTCCCAGAACCCGCTTGAGAGATCCGCGGCAACCGGGTTCTTCAGCTCATCGGCTCCATGATATGTTATGTTTAGTACGCTCCACCCCCTCTCTGAATTCCCGCCTGGATCGTATGGCAGCCACTCAGCCCTAACACTCCCATTTGAATTCCTATAGATCATTATCAGATCCATCTCGTCAAATTCCTTCACGGGGATCGAGCCCGCCCCGACATTCTTTACCACGGCCTCAACGGTCCTGTTATCCTGGAGCTTCGCCATGGACTCTATCTCCAAGTATCCCGTACATCTCTCCCCAACCTCCTCCATGAGCTTGATCCTCTCCGTGAAGAGCTGGTTATGGGTCGCCATCGTTACCACCATGTAGCCCATCATGGCCAGGCTCGCGGCCGTCAAGGCGGCGAAAACTATCAAGCCTCCTAAACTTGACACCTCTCCCACCTCCTCAAAAGATCTGCTTAGATGCACCTCGACCTCGATGGTCTCGGATGGATCCCACCTACCATCGTTATCGGAGTCGTTCAGTAGCTTATAGCTCCAAGAGCTTGGCGAGTCTCCATAGAGCAGGTAGTGGACCTCATTCTCGCTCAGGATTATGATCTCCGACCTCTTGATGAGATCTCTTGGGAGATCCTTGAATCCCGTGTTCTTAACCCAAAGCCTGATAATCGTCGACCCGCTTGAGGAGTGCGCGTAGATTATGTCGCACCTATAGTATAGTTGCTCCTTCAATCCCAGAACCTGAAGCTTTTGGAGATCCGCGACCTGATTTAGGCTCGTGAAGTAGACTCCTGCGAGGGTTGCGGCGATGACCGTGGCCGCGATTGCTAGGGTGAACTCCGTCATTATGGATCCCATCGGCATCTCCGGTCACCCCTCCTTCCTCACCTTGAGCTCCGGCTGGATTAATCCGAGCAGTAGGGCCGTGAAGAACCTCTCATCGTTTATCGATCCAAGAATGCTGATGACGTATGCCGCCGCCAGAAGCGATTCATAGCTTATCTGCTTAATCTGCGGGAAATATATTCCCTGAAACTCCTCATGATTTCTCAGCAAGAAGTCGACGGCGTCGCTCAGCCCCTCTAAGGCATCGGGCGGGGCGAGCTGCTTCGCGATCCTAGATCTTAAAAACCTCAGGGTATTCTCGCTCCCCAAAAGCCTTAGGAGCACGCATGCGCAGGCGAGGGACGCGAGGAGGCTCGACGTCCCACTTTGAGCGCTTGGAGCCGGACCTATCCTCCGCCTTGTGGAGGGCTGCTCATGGCCGATCTTTGGGAGAACCCTCTCATCTTCCTGCTTCACGACCTTCCTCCTGACCCTCTCCTCAACCTCTCTTACATCCTTCTCACCCCTCTTGAGCTTATCGAGCTCTAGGATGCCCGCGACGTAGTTGAACGGGTTTTCGAGGTTTGAGATTATCTCCCTAACATCCATCAGGGTCGTCTCTAAGGGCTCCTTCAACTTCCTCACCTCCTCCTCAAGCTCCTCGAGCCTCTTCCTCAATGAGACATCCTCCTCGCTACCCATCCCCCCACCCCCTCACCCTCGGAGTTTCCTCGGAGATTCTCCTGAGCTGGGCTGGAAGCTTTATGAGATACTCGTAGAACGCCTTGATCTCGTTCGAGGCATATATTATCAGAACCTCGGCGGGCTTTCCAGCAACCCTCGAGTAGAATTGATGGAGTATACCTCTGATCACGTATAGGAGGAAGCTACCCCTCCGATTCACGGTGTACGCGCTGTTGGTCACCCTGCATATCAGTTCCACTCCGTTGTCGGAGGGTATGGCCGTGAAGATCGCGATATCCTTCACGAGCCTATAATTCTTCATGAAGTCTAGGAGGAACGCGTTCGCCGAGTTCAGGTCGGGGCTCCCACCCCTTGGGTAAAGATCATAGATCTTATCCCCCAAAACCCTCCCAATCGCGAAGAAGATGACGTTCGTGATCTCCATCCCAAGGAACTCATCTAGGTTATCCAGAAGGCCTAATACGCTAGCGAGGTGCTCGAAAGCCTCCTGACGAATTTCAAGATTTGAGTCTCCCATCTCAATCCCACCTCAATCATCCAAAAATAATTGATATTAGAGACCTAAATATGTTTCGAATCATACCAAAATAAGACAAAATTTATTAGGAAGTATTATTCAGATAATATTGATGGAGATGAGGCGAAATACGAGAATAGGATCGAAGAGGGGGGCTAGGAGGGGGCTAACGGGGCTTGAGACGGCGATAATCCTGATAGCGTTCGTGATAGTAGCCGCCGCCTTCGCCTTCGCCGTCCTGAACCTCGGATTCTCCTCGACCCAGAAGAGCGGAGAGGTCTTGAAGGCCGGGCTGGAGGAGGCGACCTCAAGCATAGAGCTCGCCGGCTCGGTTGAGGCGACCTCAAGCATAGAGCTCGCCGGCTCGGTTATAGCCATGGGCGAGAACGCGAGCGGGACGATGAAGGTCGCGAACATCACCTTATACGTTAAGACGGCTGTCGGGAAGAGGCCGGTCGATATGAGCACGAACACTCTCGTCATCTCCTATCTAGACCCGTATAAGGCGGTTGACAGACTAACCCGCGGCTCCGAGGCCGACGTCGAGGAGATTCAGGGAGATGGGGATACGCTCCTAGAGTATGGGGAGGTTTGGAAGGTGGTGATCCACGTCGATCAGATCTATAATGGGATCGCGAATGTCCAGCTCCAGCCAAATGACGTGGTAACGATCGAGATAAAGCCGTCGACCGGCTCGATTCTAAAGGTCGAGCGGATGCTCCCGCCGGCCATAGACTACGTCATGGACCTAGCCTAACCCTCTCCCGGTCCTCCCCTCAACCCCTCCCTTTTTTATGAGCAAACTTAAATAGACTTCATATACGATTAGCCTTGAAGTTCACAAGGACGGAGGTTGGGGAGGAATAGGTTTGAGCCTTGGACCGCCCTCGACGAAGTATATTATCGAGGCCAGAATAGAGGTCGACGGCATCGTCGATAGAAACGATATCGTTGGGGCGATCTTCGGGCAGACCGAGGGGCTGTTCAGCAGCGAGCTCGATCTCAGAGAGCTTCAGAAGAGTGGGAGGATTGGGAGGATAGAGATCTCCGCGAGCCCTCAGGGAGAGAAGACGGTCGGGAAGATCACGGTCCCATCGGCCCTAGACAAGTATTCAACGGCCTTGATAGCGGCCATGGTCGAGAGCGTCGAGAGGGTCGGCCCCTACGCGGCGCGGGTCAAGATCGAGAGAATCTATGATATCAGGGCTGAGAAGAGGAAGAAGATCGTCGAGCGGGCGAGAACCCTCCTCTACGAGTGGGAGAAGAGCAAGCTCCCGGAGGACGACATGATCCTGAAGGAGCTTGAGGAAGCCCTCCTAAAGGCCAGGGTCGTGGAGTATGGGCCGGAGAAGCTTCCAGCAGGCCCGGAGGTCGGTAAGAGCGATGAGCTGATAATAGTTGAGGGGAGGGCCGACGTGATAAACCTCCTAAGACATGGCTACAGGAACGCGGTGGCCGTCGAGGGGGTTAAGATTCCGAGGACGATTAAGGACCTATCGGCGAAGAAGAAGAGGGTGATAGCTTTCCTCGATGGAGATAGGGGCGGAGACCTTATCCTAAGCGAGCTTCAGAGGGCTGGGGTTAAGGTGGATCTGGTCGCGAGGGCGCCCTACGGAAGGGAGGTCGAGGGACTGACTGGAAAGGAGATCTCAGACGCCCTACACCACGCCATCCCATTCGACGAGGCCGTAAGGAGGCTTAAGATCCCGAAAGAGGCCCCGCAGCTCCCGGGTAAGGTGAGGGAATGCGTTAAGGAGGTTGAGGGAAAGCTCATGGCCATAATCCTGGACAGCGATGTTCGAGAGGTCGAGAGGGTTCCGGTCAGCGAGCTGGCCCAAAGGCTTCAGGAGCTGAGGGATCGAGCCAAATACATCGTGTTCGATGGGGTGATAACCCAGAGGCTCGTAGATATACTATCTGAGACCGGGGTCGACGTATACCTGATCGGGGTGAGGGTCGGGGAGATCTCGAAGCCCTCGGAGAGAGTCCACATAATCACTTTTGACAGCCTCTAGCCGACCATATCCTTCAACGGGAGAGGGTATCTGAGGAAGGCCACGATCCCGCCCAATCCCATTATCTTCTCGGAGGCCTCCAACCCATCTAAGAGGACCTGTAGATCGAGCCTTCCCATCTCAGCCGCCTCGAGCAGCCTATCTAGATCCTCGTCGACAACATGATTCCAGAGGAAGGCCTCGGAGACCAATATCTTTTCAGCCGCCCCAAGCCTCCAGGCCTCCAACACCTCTCTGAATCCGAGCGCGACCTTCTCCGGATTCCTCGACATCTGCTCTATAAACCTCTCAACCTCCAGCGAGTCTCTAACGGGCTTCAGTAGATCCGCCAAATCCCTTAGGATCCCCGACCTCATGGCCTCCCTAATCCCATCCTCCCCGCCCACCGATGAATGATAAACTCTCTCAACCCTCTTAAGGAGCGATTTCTCGAAATTCTTCAAGAAGTCCATGAAGTCGTCGACGAATATCCTCGGCCCAATTACGATGGCCTTCGACTCCCTATTCCTCGAGAAATAGTCTCTCAGGGTTGAGGCGACTTCCCCGAATATCCGCCTGATCTCCCGCTCCCCCCACGATAACGATTTATCGGTTGACGGAAAGGTCTTCGAGTAAAGCTTCCTCAAACCCGTTCCCATGAACTCCGCGACCGCAACCCTCTCATCGTCGATCGAGATGCACAGCACCCTCCCACCTCTCCCACGGCCAGAATAACTCGATGCAAACGCCCTAAGCCTCTCAAACTCCCTCCGGCTCCTAATCCTCAGCTCTACCCCCGGATAGAGGTGTATTGTGTGATGTTTTCCAAGCAGGTCTAGGGGCCTGCTCTCATAGATTATCCTGCCGGCGAAACTTACCCTCCTCATCAACGGGTCTGCGGCCTTCCCCTCAACCTCTATGCCCAACACCACCCGAACCCTCTCACTATCGACCTTCCCGCTAACCCTCTCCCTCTTAACCTCCCTACTCGTCTCAGAATAGATCTCATACCCGATCCTGACGAGCCTGAAGATATTGAGTAGGTCGAGGCTGGATTCTGGCACGAGCTTGATCGACCTCTTAAGCGGGTCAACGCTCCTTACTATCAACTCAACCCGATACCTCTATAGCCAGAATTTATGGCTACCGAGAAAAACATTTCACCTATAAAGTCGAAAGTTCTCAGGGTTGAGCTATAGGGAAGTCGTCTACGATGAGGAGCATTGGAGGTTGCTGAGGGGTCTTAGAGGGAAGGCCTTAAGGCTCATGAAGCCTCTCGCCGACCACGGCCTAAACCCGATAGTCTATGGAAGCTTAGCGAGGGGGGATGTTAGGGAGGACAGCGATATCGACATCTTCATCCAATATCCCGTGAGCTCGGCGATGATGGAGCTCTACCTCCAGAAGCATGATGTCAAGCCCATGGAGAGGTTGCTGATCCAAGCCACCCCCAGCCACGTTCCAAAGGCATATCTAGTCATCGACGAGCTCACATCGATCTCCTTCCCCTTATGCAGGATGAGGAGGGATGAGATAGGCTTCTATAGGCTTGCGGGCCAGGTAGGGTATGAGGAGCTTAAGGCCGATCGGAGGGTTCCGGGGATGAATAAGGAGCTCATCCTCATAATCCCGACCCCTAGAGGCCATGAGGAGCTTCCGGTTGAGCATAACATCGAGGGGGCCGCCAAGATCCTAGGAGTGGATCCAGCAACCCTCAGGAATAGGGTCAGGGTTCTCAAGAGGAGGAGGGAGCTTGGGAGAACGGGGCTTTATAGGAAGCTTGAGATCCCGCGGGATAAGACCTTTGAGGAGGTCTTTGAAGAGCTTCTGGCCAGGGATCCAGCCCTTAGGAGGAGGCTTAGAGCCGTGGAATGATATGATCCAGAGTAAGGAAAGATGGTAAACTCCTTTATAGGATCGTGAATAATCTCCCCTAGAGGCCTTGAGGGTTCTCCTGATTTCACCACCCGCACAGTCAATAGTCAAGCAAGTAATAGGCACAGCCGCACCCCCATTAGGCTTGGCCTACCTAGCCTCGGTCGCCAGAGATCTTGGATGCGATGTGAGGATAATAGACTCTTTGGCCGAGGATCTCACGCTCAGGGAGATTAAGGCCGAGATCAAGAAATTTTATCCAGATCTGGTCGGGGTGACCGCGACGACCTCGATGATCTACGACGCCTACGACGTGGCCTCGGTCGCGAAGGAGGTCAACCCCAACGCCCTGGTGATCATAGGAGGACCTCACGCAACCTTCATGGCCCCAGAAATCCTCCAAGAATGCAGGCATATCGATGTGGTGGTGAGGGGCGAGGGGGAGCTCACCTTCAGGGAACTGTTGACGAAGCTCATGAAAAATGATCGGGATTTCAGGGAAATCTTGGGAATAACCTATAGGGTGGATGATGGAGTGAGGGAGAACCCTCCGAGGCCGCTCATACCAAATCTAGACGATGTCCCGCTCCCGGCCTACGACCTCCTGCCCATGGATAGGTATAGGGTTGGGAAGTTGAAGTTTGGGGCGATAATAACCTCTAGGGGATGCCCATACTCATGCATCTTCTGCTCCTCCTCCCTCCAATTTGGAAAGAAGTGGAGGGCCCACGGCGTCGGCAGAGTTTTGGAGGAGCTCAGGATCCTGAGATATGAGTATGGGAGGCAGGAGATCGAGTTCCTGGACGATACATTCACGTTGAATAGGAAGAGGGCCGCCGCGATAGCCGAGAAGATAGTTGAGGAGGGCTTGGACATATCTTGGTCGGCCTCATCTAGGGTGAACACATTTAGCCGTGAACTCGGGTCAGCCATGCATAGGGCTGGAGCGCACACAATCTATTTTGGAATCGAGTCTGGATCGGAAAAGACTTTGAAGTTCATAGATAAGAGGATTACGAAGGAGCAGGCCATGGATGCGACGAGGGCGGCGAAGGAGTCTGGATTGAGAGCCCTAGGATCATTCATTATAGGATTCCCATATGAGACCGAGGAGGATATTAGGGCGACCATAAAGTTCTCGAACAGGGTTGGGGTGGATCTGGCCCAATTCACCATAGCAACCCCATACCCGGGGACGAAGCTCTGGGATCTAGCGATCAAGGAGAACCTTCTGTTGACGAGGGATTGGAGGAAGTTCACGACCGTCGACGTCGTGATGAGGAACCTCTATCTCACGCCCGAGAAGATCAAGAAGCTCTTCCTCTGGGCATACCTAAACTTCTACCTAAACCCGAGGCACGCCCTAGAAGACCTCATAAAGAATAAGGGGTTCATCCTGAGGAGAGCGGTTCCCGCGGCCTTCAAGTTCCTCAAGAACGGTCTCCTCAGCCTGATCAAGGGGGGCCGTGTCTGGCTTAAGACCGAGGAATCTCCGGAGACATACTAATAAAGAATCTTTGGACAAGAGTCTCTGGGATGGCCTCGGGAGAAGATGACTACATGAAGCGGATGGTGGATGCCCTCAGAAGTGGGGCTAGGATGCTCTCAGAGCAGTGCCCGGTCTGTAAGAGCCCCCTCTTCGAGATAAATGGCCAACTCTGGTGCTTGAAGTGTAACAAGAGGGTTATAAAGGTCCGCGGGGATGAGGAGGTCGGCGAAGCCCTAACGACTTACACCCTCTCACAAACCCACGAGATCCTGGCCTCCAAGGTCGAGGAGGTAACCCTCCAGCTCTCGAGGGCCGTGGATGCGGAGGAGATTAGGAAGCTTGCCGAAACCCTCAGCATACTGCTAAAAACCCTAGAACAATGCGTGAGGTTAAAGGAAAAGCTCACAGGTTGACAAAAACGAAGATAAAATGTTCACATGGACGCGGAGGGAGAGAACCAGCAATCAATCGATGGAGATTTTGAGGATAATTGCTGGAGAATTAATGGATAATACTTTGAGGCCATGTGAAGGAAGGTGAGAATAGCTGTGTTAGAAGCCTGCCTCACGATTTTTATCATAATTTGGAAAAAATAGCCCACATCAAGTCAAATATTATCAGGCTATAAGCATGAAAGAGAGGCTTGGGAAGCGTCCAAAGGATATGTCATCAGGAAGGTGGAAAGCCTCTACAGCACACCCCTCAATTTCCGATGGAAAGGCTGTTCTCCTCCAGTGGAAACGGTGGGGTATGCTCAGTTTCCTGTGAAAGAATCGAATCGACAGGTATTTTATGAAATGGAAGGGGGAGAAAACCTATTTCGCGCCATTTCACATGACCGTTCTACATTCTGTGAAA
>NJEK01000046.1 GCA_002255105.1 Candidatus Wolframiiraptor sp. EX4484-121 | reverse complement strand
GGGAGAAGTCGTAACAAGGTGGCCGCACGGGAACGTGCGGCCGGATCACCTCCTACCGCCAATTCCTGGTCGAGTAGGCTTCGAGGCGCGTTTGGGGCCCGCGTGTCAGCACCATTATTTTTTGGAAGAGTTTAGATGGAGAATTGAGGTTATCCGCTATTGGGCTGAGCTCCTTTAAAACCGGGATCGTTCGTCAGGATTAGCTTAGGTTCAGTATCCATAATCCTATCCCGCAAGGGCTAGATGAATCCGCGAAGACTATCGAATGTATGGCCCCGGTTCGAATGCAGGCGGCGTCGCCGCCGCTTCAGGCATCATGAACGTCATATAAATGCTGACTCTATCTCCTTGTTCTAACTCCTATGGGATGGGTGGAGGCTTGGAATCCTCCTTAAAATTCCTTCCTGCGATGGATCTCCTCCTGAGCCACTCATTCATCAAGGTATCATGCCATTCATCATCCTCCTCGATCACCTCGTATCTTCCCCTCTCTCTTGCAAGTCTGACGGCGATTAGATGATAGCATGTCGGCTTCTCACCGCTCATGACCCTGAAGAAGAAATCGTTGCATGAACAGTATCCAGCGTCGGGTAGGATGAGGTAGTCTTGATGCCTTCCAACGACTATCCATCTCCTCCTACCGCTCGGCTTGAAGATGTAGAGCTTAACGCGCCCCTCCGAGACCGCTTTCTCAGCCTCTTCCACGAGTTTCCCATACTCCTCGCTCAAGCCCGTATCTGATCCCGCAGACGATTATTTTTTAGGTTTCCACGTCCCATAGCTGATGTTCAAGCTCTCCAACCCTTCCAAGCCTCTCTCCATTCAGGGTGATCACCTCAGCCTGTCTAAGCTCGAATCCGCCGCCCCTCATTAGAGGCCAAAGCCTATCCCTCGGCGTGAGAGAGTTCACCGATATTCCCGTCAGGATGGGGTTGAAGGCCGGCATAACTATGAGCTTAAGTTTCCTCCTCACCCTAGTTTTCGACTTAAGCCTCTCGGCCAAGATCTCCCTATCTCCTTCAAGGATGAGCCAAACCCTCCTCTTGAAAACTCCGCCGACATCGGTTCTGAGGCTGACCATCGGATGGAGATGGCCCATGATCACTAAATCCGCCTTCAAGACATCCCGACTCGGCCAAGCATGTCCATGAAATAGGAATATCTTCTGCTCGGCCTTGATCAAGATGCCCCTCGACGACGCATAGGTTACGAGGTCTCCGAGCATGGAGGCTATCCCCCCATCATGATTCCCCGGAATTAAGATCATGTCGACGAGCCTCTTCAAGTCTCTAAGAACCCTTGGCATCTCCCTCCACTCGATCCAAGACGATAATGGGATCCTATGCTTCAGGTCTCCGAGGAAGATCAACCTTTCCGCGTCAACCTCCCTGACCAACTCGATTAAAAGTTCTCTAAGCCTCCAAGCTTGGCTGGGAACCCTGACGCCTCTATCAGCGAGCTCCGCCTCAAAGCCGAAGTGCAAGTCCGATACCAAGACGGTTTTAACCGGTTTCTCGACTAAGATCGCGGGCCAGCCCTCTATGAATCTCACTCCGAGGAGATTTAGGTCCGCCGACTTTAAATTATTTCGGAAACCTTTCCAAAACTATCTGGTTATCTCTTGTCTCCTCACAAACTCATAGAGCTTCCTGGCCTTAGGATCTCTCTCGAAGTGCTCTCTGATGGGCTTTATCAGCTCATCGATCTTCTCGGCGACCGCGTTCTTTAGATCGGCTGGATGAAGCCTCCCCTCCACATAGTCCCTCTCAAGCTCCTCATATGAATAATACTCGACATCTCCCCCATATCTCTCAGGCCTCTCGACATATAGGCTCTTAAACTTCCTGAAGATTAGGTGCTTGGCATAATCTAGGATTGGATTCCCTTCAACGGTTCTAGGAGGACAATAAGCCCTCTTAATCTTCTCCTTGATGGTCTCCGGATCGTCGTGGACGAAGATGCTCGTCTCGGGGAGGCTCTTACTCATCTTGGAGGCTATCTCCATATCGAGCGCCTTATCCTCCTCGAACCCGCCCAGCTTTGCAGGTCCCTGCAATCCCATGAGCATGTGATGATGAACGGCGACGGGCTTCTTGAATCCAAGCTTCGGGGCGAGCTCCCTCGCCAGGATATTCGCCCTACGCTGATCCAAGCCGAGCTGACAGATGTCCACACCCATGTAGAATATGTCCGCGACCTGCATCGCGGGATAGAATATCTGGGCCGCCTCTTGAAGCTCTCCAACCCTCCTGCCCATTATCGGTAAGGCTCTCAAAATCCTCCTCAAGGTTACGTTCTTCGCGACTGACACCACGATCCTCCAATACTCGCTGTCCGATGCTAGGTCGCTGGCCCAAATTATCTCAACCTTGCTCAAATCTATTCCGGCAGCCTTCCAAACCTCCATGAAATACTCTCCAACCTTCCTAATCTTCTCTAGGTCTCCACCCATCTTCTTATTGATCATCGCATGCCAATCCGCCAAGAGTAGCTTAAACCTGCATCCAGCCCCAAGCATATCCTCGAGCTTTATCGCCCTCAGAACCCCGAAGGGGAGGTGTGCGAGGCCGCTCGGCTCAAATCCGTCGTAAGCTATCGCAATCGACCCAGCTCTCTCAGGCTGATTAGCTTAATATATGTGGGCAATACCTTAGCCATGAGGAGAATAGCGTTTCATAACAAGTCTCGAAGATAACCCCTAGTAGGCTCATCCATGGATACGATCCCAAAGCTCGTCGGAAGGCTTTAGTAATCCATGAGAAGGGAAAAGGATAGCCGCGAGGGCGTTGAAGGAGGCGGTTACAGAAGCTCTAACATGGATTCTTGGAAGGCTGGGTTGATGCGGAGGTTAAAGCGTTATTGGCTACCTATAACACCTCCAGTGCTTGAAGACGAATGAGTAAGAAGTATGCGATTTTTACCATGGGTAACAAGTTTTAGGCGGAACACGAATTTAACGAGCCTATCGGTTTACATTTGATATTGTGTCTGCCTGAACGCTAATTTCTGTGAAGAGGGGCATCTCCCACTCTCATCGGCTTTAGGAGACGCTTAAGTTAGAAAAATCTTATATAATTATCCGGAAATAATGAGAGGGATGTCTCTTCAGGAGGAGCTGAGGAGCCTATCTGACGTCGCCAAAAGCTATCTAATGTTAACCAGCGAGGACGTCGAGAGGGTTAAGGGGTTTGAAGGATTATTCTTGGAGAACCTCGATAAGATAGTCCGTGGGGCGTTGGGATCTCTTCTGTCATGTAAGCTCGCCGCCAAGTTCATAGAGAGGAGCGGGTTAACCGAGGAAAGGGCTGCAGACCTCTTTAGAAGATGGCTGACCCTCTTCGTGAAGGGAAGCTACGACTTAGACCACGCGAAGGAGGTCTTCAAGATAGGCTTAGCCCATGCCAGATACGGCGTCCCCACTAGATTGGTTTGTCTATGCGCTGGGGCCTGGCTTCGAGAGATCCTTAGAGTGATAGGTGGAAGCGACGTGGAAGATAAGGCTGGGTTATCGATCTCGGCTGCGAAGCTAATCTTCTGGAATCTCGTCCTAATGCTGCAGGGATACCATATAGCGAGGCGTGAGAGTCTTAAGAAGGGGGGCATATCCCCTCAATTGGCTGAGAAACTCTTCATGCTCAAGGCGGAGGAGGTTTACAAGAGTTTCAAAGAAAGATTATGAGGGTGTGTTGAGCTTCTCGGCTATCTCCCTCGCCCTCCTCGTGGCGGCCTCAACCGCCTTCATCATGGCCGTCCTGATACCGCCCTCCTCCAGATAGAAGATCCCCTCGATGGTAGTTCCACCTGGAGTTAAGACCATCTCCTTGATCATGGCCGGATGGAGCTCTAGATCTAGGATCATCTTCGCGGTTCCATAGATCGTGTATGCAGAGGATATGTAGGCGAGGTCTCTCGGCAGTCCGACCTTCAGCCCGGCGTGGGCCATGGACTCGATCATTATCGCGACGTAGGCGGGCCCGCTTCCGCTCAGGGCCGTGATCGCGTCCATCAAGTTCTCGTCCACCTCCATACAGTATCCCATCACGCTGAAGAGTTCTTGGACCAGTTTAATGTCCTCCTCCGTGACCTTAGATCCCCTCGAATACGCTATGAATCCCGCCCCAACCCTCAGGGCCACGTTCGGCATAGCTCTCACGATCCTCGCCTCCGGAGCGAGCTTCTCAAGCTTTGAGATCGAGATCGCCGCCGCGACCGAGATCAGTAGCTTATCCTTTAAGAGGTCTGATATCTCATTCAAGATCTCTGGAACCTTATACGGCTTAACCGAGATGAAGATCACGTCGGATTCTCCGGCGACCTCCCTATTCACCTTGGTCAGCTTAACCCCAAGCCTTTCGAGATCCCTAATTTTCTCAATCCTCCTTCTCGAGGCCACAATCCTATACTTCCCGGTCTCCGCCAAGACTCTCGCGATAGCCGATCCTATCTGTCCTGCTCCGATGATCCCCACCGTGAGCATGCGGTAACGAGTTTGATCGGATATAAAAGCATCATATCAGCTGGACGTCCTCCAGAAGCCTTCTCGCCTCGGCTGGATCGAGCTTCCGCTTATGCAGTATAGTGTACCTGTTCGGCCTGATCTTCCAAGCCTCGACCATCGCCTCTATCATCAAATCCTCCGGTATCTCGGCCTCCCTAAGAGTTAGCGGTATTCCGGCCCTCTCCATCAAGATCCTGATCTTCGCCCAATCATACTCATCCTTCCACCAATTCTCATTATATCTCTCATGGTAGAGGGCCATGGGCAAAGCTCCTAAAGCGCATTGGATTCCGTGGGGCACCCTCCTCCCCAAATTCATGTCGAGATAATGGCTGATGAGATGCTCGCTCCCAGACGCCGGCCTCGACGACCCGACTAGCATCATGGCGACCCCAGAGTACACTAATCCCTCGGCCAGGCGCTCAACCCTCCCGAAAGAGTCGTGGGTCTCAAGAGCCTTGGCCATGAGCCCAAGCGACTTGAGGATGAACGATTCGGCGGTCTTACAATACGGCTCGCCGAGCTCATCCCTCCCAAGCTGCCAATCCTTTAAGGAGACTATCTTCGCGATCAAGTCCCCGAATCCGGAGGCCTTCAGGAATCTCGGAGCATCGGATAGGATCGATGGGTCGATCAAGGATATTATCGGAGGCCTCGTCTTCTTTGAGATCCTCCTCCCCCCGCTGAATAGGGAGGCCGTCGGGGAAGCTATTCCGTCATGGGATGGAGCTGTTGGGATCGAGATGAAGCTCGCCCCCGACTTGAACGCCGCGTATTTCGCGACATCTATGACGGTTCCTCCCCCAACCCCGACTACGGTCTTGAATGCTCTAACCCTCCCGGCCTTCTCCTCGGCCTCCTCATAGGTTGGACCCTTAACGAAGAATCCCTCACCGCCCAAGATCTTTTGAACGGATCTCCCAGCCACCTCGTAGGTCACCTTATCGTAGAAGACCGCAAATGGCCCCTCAGCCCCATGGTCTAAGATGTATTCAAGCGATTCGCTAAGCGGTCCGATTATAATGCCGCTTAAGGTTCTGTCGTGCTCAAATCCGCAGCCGCATTCCCCTGATGAGGGCAGCCTATCGCCGAATCTTAGAATCCTCAATCCAAGCCAACCCCAACGCTTGATATGATAAAATCTTTTCCTTTTAGCCTGCTGGCTTCCCCGGATTTAGGCATAGTATGGCGTGGACGATCCAAAAAATACCGGGCTTTAAGGGGTGTGCCCGCTCCTCGGAGGGAAATAGTGATAAATATCTTTAAGACTAATCTTATCCCAGTGTTATGGGATGCCGAAGCGCGTCGTGATTAAGGAGCCGTCGGAGGAGGGAGAGGAGGAGAGGAAGGAGCCGATAATAGAGCCCGTGGAAGAGGCGGTTAGAGAGGGGGGCGAGGAGGTTACGGCGAGGCCATCGATCAGCGAGGAGGAGAGAGCCCTTGAAGAGGCGTCGGTTGAGGCCGAGGCGGCCTACGAGACGGTCGTGGATAAGATAGACGAGCTTAAGATAAGGGAGAAGGTGACTCAGGAGAGGTTTATGAGGCATCCGGACATGACCCTATCGATCCTGAAGAAACTCCTCCGGAAGTGGGATGCGCTCAGAGAGGATCTGATCAAGAATATTCAGGAGGCTCTGGAGAAGTATGGGAGGCTTAAGTCCCTCCTAGAGGAGAGGTTTTCATCCATAGAGGAGGAATTGTATGAGAATCAGGTTGAACTCGATGTCCTGCACCAGCGCGAGGAGCAGGGGAAGCCCATATCGATCTCGAAGAAGGAGGAGCTTGAAAACTTGATTCCAGCCCTCAGGGAGAGGATGGCCGAGATCGATAAGAGGATTAAGGAGATCGATAAGAGGATGGATGAGCTTAGACGCATAGCGGACAACATATACGACGTAACATCGTACAAGGAGCTGTCTGAGAGATTGTTGGGTCAGATAGTTGAGGTTGGATATAATAGATGGGGTGAGGAGGCGGATACGAGGGTGAGATACCTCATTGGGGAGATAGCTCAACGCGAGGGGATTCCGAGAGAATACGCGACGATATATCTATGGAGGCAGTGGAGGGAGAGGCAGCCGACGAGCTCCGAGTAAAGGGTTATCCGACTAATGGCCTGAACTTAAATCCATACTCTATTATCCCGCTCTCCCCATCCTCTCTAATCTTCCTGAGCACAGCCTCAACCCTAGCTCCCTCCTTGAGCTCCTCTCGGCTGAAGTCGGTTAGCTGGCCGAGTATTCTGGTTCCATCATCGAGCTCCACCAACCCCACCAGGTACGGAGTTTTGTCCTTGAAGTCCTTTGGAGCTATCTTAACCATCGTGTAGGCCAATAGGTTACCGGTCTTAGGAAGCTCGACCTCCCTAAACTCCCTCGACCCACACCTCTTGCATACAAGGGGCTTGGAGTGGTGGAATGCCCCGCATTTAATACATCTCCATCCAACGAGCCTATACCTGAACAGCTTATTCCTCCAATATCTCGGAACCCTCACCCCACACACCCCCCTAAATGGCCTTCAACACGGTCACTATCGCCGTCGCCCCGACGCCTCCGAGCGACTGGGCCACGCCGACCCTAGGGGAATCGACTTGATTCTTTCCAGCCCTACCCGTCAGCTGTAGATGGAGCTCGGCCACCTGGTAGACTCCCGTGGCCCCGAATGGGTTTCCCCTAGCCTTCAACCCCCCGAAGGTGTTGCATGGGAGCCTCCCACCGAGGTCGAATTCGCCTCTCATCGCTAGCCTGCCCGACTCTCCGGGCTCGGCGAACCCACTCGACTCTAGGGAGATCGCGGCCATTATCGAGGTCGCGTCATGAATCTCGACTAGATCCACGTCTCCCCGATCAACCCCCGCCTCGTCTAATACCCTATTCACGGCCACGCCTAGGGACTGGAATCTCAGCGGGTCCTCACGCTCGAACGGGGTCATGAAGTCGGTGGCGGAGGAGATGTAGAGCTCCGTCTTGGGGGTCTTGATCTTCGGCTTAAGCTCCTCGCCTATCAGGACTATCGCGGCCGCCCCATCCCCAACCCCGCTCACCTCCAACCTCCTAAGGGGCTCGGAGATGTAGGGCGATGATAGTATTCTCTCCAAGCTGACCTCGAATGGATACTGCGCGTGTGCAACTCCCTTCGCGTGTTTATGGCTTAGCATGGAGAAGACGGCGATCAAGTCGTCCTTAACCCCATAACGCCTCATGTACAGCTTGTAGAGTAGCGCGTTGATAGAGTAGAAGTCCGCGCCCATGAAGCCCTCATACTCCTGCCTCTCACCCATCATGAGGGCCGATGAAACCTCCTCGATCACTCCATCCGAGAGCTTCTCGCCCCCGACCACCAGAACGGCGTCGGCCTTCCCGGAGGCGACCTCCATGGCCCCGGCGTGGATTGCGGCTGCTCCGGATGCGTTCGCCGCCTCAACTCTGTATGCGGGGGTTCCAACCATTCCGAGATCTTCGGCGATCATCGCGCCTAGATGGGCCTGCTCCTGTAGGAATTCTCCGGCCATGTTTCCAACATAGATCGAGTTTACTCTGCTTAGCCCCGAGTCGTCTAAGGCTTTTAGAGCCGCCTCGACCATCAGCTGCTCCAACCCCTTATCCCAATGCTCTCCAATCTTCGTCAAGCCCACTCCCGCGACATAGACCCTCCCCAACCATGCTCACCTCAATCTAAGCTTCCCCCTGAATCTAGCATAGCTCGCGTAATCTATGTAGATCTTCCTCTCGATGAAGTCCTTGAGCTTGGGAGCCCTATCCCTCTTCTCCTCAACCCCGTCCAAGACCCTGAAGATGTATGCGTCGCTCCCAGCCCCAGATCCAAAGGATGCCAGGAGGATTACGTCCCCCGGCCTAGCCTCGTCCAATACCTTGACCAAGCCAAGGAGGCTGGTGGCGCTATACGGGTTTCCCAAGAATCCCGAGATGAGGCCGGCCGAGACCTTCTCCCTCTCAAGCCGCAAAGCCTTCGCAACGGCTAATGGGAACTTCACGTTGGGCTGGTGGAAGACGAAGTAGTCTATGTCCTTGACCGAGTATCCATGTGAATCGAGCCGTGTGGCTTGGATAGTTCTCACTCTCCCTCCTCCAGAAGTCGGGCGTATCGGTCACATAGGAGCTCCAAGCCTCGATCGAGGCCACGGCGTCGCCGGTCAACCTCCCGATCAATAGAGCCGCCGCCCCGCTTGCAGCCGTATACTCTAATGCGTCTCCAGGTCTCCCCTGAGCCGTATCCGTTCCTATCGCCAGGCCGTACTCTATCCTCCCACTCTCAACCAATCCGGCTATTAGTCGGATGGCCTCGGTTCCGGCCTTACACGCGAACTCTAGGTCCGCCGCCAGGATGTTTTGGCCCGCTCCGATGGCCTCGGCCACGATCGTCCCGGTCGGCTTGACGGCGTATGGTTTAGACTCGCTTCCAACGTGGATCGCCCCAATCCTCCTAGGATCTATCCCAGCCCTCCTAACGGCGATCCTAGCGGCCTCGACCGCCATGGTTACCGAGTCCTCGTCTAGGCCCGCGACCGCCTTCTCCTCTATCGGGAGCTCCTGCCTCCCCCTGCCCCAGAGCCTCCCAATCTCCTCGGCCCTGATCCTATACCTTGGGACGTAGCCTCCATAGCCTTGGATCGCCACATCGTTCAGCCTTACCATTTTTCAAGGGAGAGCTTGATCTCATTTCTTTAAATGTTTAACGAATTTCTTTACGTCAATTGACGAATATATGCGAGGCTTAAGTCCATGGAGAAACATGTTTAACGCGATGAAGGTGAGCAGGAGGCTTGATGAGAAGGATCTGAAGATTCTCAAGGCCCTAGAGCTCGATTCGTCTAGAAGCGTTAGGGAGATCGCGGAGGATCTCGGCTTACCTAGGACGACCGTTCAGGAGAGGATAAGCAGGCTTAGGAGGTTGGGGGTGATCAAGAGGTTCACGATAAAGGTCGATAAGTCTAAGCTCGGGAAGGAGGCGACCGCCTTCATCCTAGTATCCTTCATGCCCGGGCCTCAGATCTCCCAGAAGATGCTCGCCCACCAGATCTCCATGCTCCCAGACGTTGAGGAGGTCCACCTAATCTCAGGTGAATGGGATATCTTGGTCAAGGTTAGGGGCTCCTCGATGAAGGAGATAGGGGAGCTCGTGATCGAGAAGATTAGAACCATGGATGGGGTTGCGAGAACCCTCACATGCACCGTCTTCTACACGGCCAAGGAAGATCCGTAAAGGGCGAGGAACTACCGGAAGAATACCATAAAATATCTCATGGTATTTTATCGGGTTCCGATCACGTTTAGGGATTTAAAGACCTGTCCGCGCCCTCTAACTTGAGCTATGAAGGAGCTGGAGAGGCTCGCCGCCGAACACGCGAGGGCGGCCGTCAGGCTCGACAGGATTGGGATGAAGAAGGAGGCGGCTCAAAAATATAGAGAGGCTATTAGACTCCTGTCAAGGCTCATCGAGCTCACCGACGACTCGATGATGAAGAAGATCTATCTTGAGAAGAGGGAGCAGTATGAGAGGAGGATAAAGGACCTAGCCGAATCCGTTTACGAGGGATTTCGAGGGCTCGGCAAGCACGTCAAGGAACCTGATTTCGCAGAGGATCTGATCGTCGAGAATCCTCCGCCGATAACCTGGGAGGATATCATAGGATTGGATCATGCGAAGAAGGTGATAAGGGAGAGCATAATCTACCCGATGAGGAGGCCCGACCTATTCCCCCTGGGATGGCCTCGAGGAATACTCCTATTCGGGCCGCCAGGATGCGGGAAGACCATGTTGGCGGCGGCGGTCGCGAACGAGATCGACGCGGTCTTCATGCATGTTGACGCATCGGTGATAATGTCTAAATGGCTTGGAGAGTCTGAGAAGAATATATCGAATATCTTCAGATCCGCTAGGGAGTATGAGTCTCAGGGAAGGGCGGTCATAATCTTCATGGATGAGATAGATTCCCTTACGGCTGTGAGGTTGAATGAGGTCGGTGGGGAGGCGAGGGCGAGGAATCAGCTGATAAAGGAGATGGATGGATTATTCGATAAAGGAAGGAATGCTAGGATCTATGTCCTCGCCGCCACGAATAAGCCGTGGCTTCTCGACGAGCCGTTCATCAGGAGATTTCAGAAGAGGATCTTCATAGGCTTACCGGACTATGAGGCGAGGTTAAAGATGTTCGAACATTATGCTGGGAAGCTCGATTTGGATGGGAACGTCGAGTTCGGGGAGCTCGCGAGGATAACGAACGGATACTCTGGAGCCGATATCTACGATATCTGCATGGAGGTCCAGATGAAGGTTGTCAGCGAGTTCTTCGAGGAGGAGAGTGGAGGGGAGGGGAAGCCCAGGAAGATCAGGATGGAGGACTTCATGGAGGTTGTTAGGAGGAGGAAGCCGAGCGTCGATCTAGAGTCTATGGAGAAGATGCTTAAGTGGGCTTCCAAATATGGAACATCTTAACCATCCCTCATCCAACGAGCTGGATCAAACCCTTCCGCTCAAGCCTCTTCAAAACCTCTCTAATCCGATCCTCATTTAAGCCGAGCTCCCTAGCGCATCTTCTAAGATCGAGTTCCTCGTCGTTTGCGGAGATGTATGAGTAGACGAGCCTCTCCTCCTCGCTCAGCTTTGGAACGTCTGGAAATGTTTCCTTAACCCTCTCAGCCGCCTTCTTCTGCGCCTCCTCCAGGATCTTAGAAGCCTCGACATCCAACTCCTCCGGAACTTGAGTCACCTCTCCTCCAGCTCTAGAGATCGATGTGAAGTCCTCTATACATGACGCCAGCTCCTGGAGGCTTTCAGCCGCTTCTGGAGCGACATCCCTTATCTCATCCTCAACCTCGGCGACCAGGGAGATTAACGGTATCAGGAGCCCTAAGACGTCGCTTATCTCTAAGATAGTCTCAAGCCTGATCTTAACCTGTTCTAGGACTAGCTGGGTTTTAACGACCATTCCGGCCAATTTCCTTATCTCCGCTATCTCCTCGGCGTAGATCGAAGCTCTACCCTCATCCCCGTTCATCAAAGCTTGAACCACTTCCTCAAAATACTCCTTGCTTCTGGCCACCATCTCATCATACTTTGATCTAAGCTTTATTATCTGAGCGCTCAGTTGATTGAGCGAATGCTCAAGTTTCAGCTTAAGCCTCTCCCTGGCCTTCTCGTCGAAAAGCGATTCATCGAAATCTCCTCGATTGATCATCTCTTCGCTGATGAGCCGAGATGGGATATTTTATTCCTTTCCAAATGAAGGTCCATCTTAAATCTCATGAGAATTCATGCGAAATACCCCACACATATCATCATATTGCCCAAATTTATTCAATCAAGGGGTTGGTGCGGATTTTCCGCTCAACTCATTTTCTGACGGTTTCCTCCTCTTAATTTTCTAAGGCTACGGCCTCATCATTCACGGCTCTGGCCAATGGTGGGTGATCACACGGCGACAGAGTTTCCCCGAGGTCTATGATCGAGTCCGATCTCCATCTACTAGCGGTGAATTTTATCGGAGGCGTGAAGAACGTTCTAATTCTAAAGATTTTACAATCAGCTTCGCAACCCGAATACGAGCCTGGTCTCTCCCAGCATCTTTAGCGGCATCTCCCTAACCTTCACGACTATCGGTAGATCGTTCACCATCCTCCCGATCATTAGGCAGTGGCGGGGTGGGAGGGCTTTGGCTATGAGCTTCACGGTGTCGGAGTCTATCCTCGCGGTCTTCGAGATGTAATTCAGATCAGATTCGTTTGTGAAATTAAATAGGAATATGTTATCAGCCTGCCTGTAGATCGTCTCTGGAATGGTGTCGGGCTGATTCGTCACGAGTATTGGAAATATTCCGATATGCCTCATCCTAGTTATGAGGTCATCCCAATAAGTCTCCCTCAGGTATAGGTGCGCCTCCTCCGCCAAGAGGAATAACGGATCTATCAAACCATCTCTCAGTAGGGTTGAGAGCTTGCTCAAGAGATACTCGACCACGATCCTCCTGCCATGTGAAGAGATCTTTGAGAGATTCACCACGAATATCCCGCCCTCCTTAACCGAGTTTATAGTCGAGTCGAGCTTCATCGGTTTTTCATCGTCGAAGAACCTTGTCGCCTCCAAGCTCAGAAGCCTATTCATCAAGGCATCTCTAACGGATTCATGTAGCTGGGCTCTCCCCACAGCGTCTATCAGCCCTCTTAGGGTAACCCTCCCATTAACCCTCTTGACGAGCCCCCATAATCTAATGAACTCTCTCAGACTCGTCGCCGGGGTGTTTAGAATATATCTCAAGATGTCTAAGATTGTCGTCAAGCCCGCATCCTCCATCGAGACCCTGAAATTCTCTCCGGGGGTTAGGACTATGTGCTTATCGGCGACATCGCTTAAGGCTCCATCAACTCTCATCGAGAGGCCAACATATTCTCCGTTTATGTCTAGGGCCATCACCTTGGCCCCATACTCGGCCAAGGATGTTATCAGGATTTTCGCGAGATGCGATTTACCGGTCTCCTTCTTCCCCGTGATTATCGTCAATCTACCATCCAAGTCCTCGGCGTTTATCGAGATCACACCATCCATCGACTCACCTATTATTATCGGCCTCCTTCCAGCGGATGATGAGAACTCCGTGATGAGCTCGGGTGATGCTCGCTCTATCCTCGATTCGAGTCTGGATGGAAGCCATAATAGATCGTTTCTGAGAGATCCGTCCTCGATCACGCCCCTAACCTTTCCAACTATAAGCCTAGAATCCTTGAGTTCCGTTAGGATAGATCCGACATCATATGGGTCGAAGATCTTGAGCGAGAGGGGCTCGGAGGCAAGCTCCCTCAAAGTATCCTCCAGGATCCCGGGGAGCTCCGCATAGTTTACGTCCAAGATCTGGACGAGAAGCCTCCTACCCCCATCCAGCACTATCACATAATCTCCTCTCCTAAGTCCATCCTCGCCTGGAGCCGCTAGGAACTCTATCCTATCCCCATTCTTCGACAGGATCTTCAAGCTTGCTCGCCTCCATCTATTGGCCTGAATAGGAGCCATCTAATCGAGGTTGGCTTGAAGAGCTTGACCCCCCTCCTCCTAAGGATTGATTGC
>NJEK01000045.1 GCA_002255105.1 Candidatus Wolframiiraptor sp. EX4484-121 | reverse complement strand
CCATGGCCATAGAAGGCCGAGAGAAAGGCCGGAAAAACGGAGAAATGGAAGCCTGAGAAAGAGAATAAGAGACGACCACCACAAACAAACCAAAAAGATCGAAGGCCATGAATATGGGAGAATTCAAAGCAAAATCAGCGGAAAAGAGGCGAAATCATAGCCGAGGGGATAGACTCCGGAGAGGCGTTAATATTTACATCGGCGTTTCTGAGTGCGTAACGGCCTCTCATGCCGTCAGAGAAGGGCTTATTAGGGGGTTATGCCCCTTAACCTTTTGGGGATTCCTCGATGGAAGAGGTTAGAGCGGGCAAGAGAGAGATGGTTAAGCAGTTTCTGGAAGGGTTAGCGAGTTTAGATTTTACTCTCGAAAATATTACCGACGGCTCTAAGCTCGAAATATTACTTGATCGCCTCGATATTCCGAAGGCCGAGGAGACGGCTTATTCTAGGTTCAAGAAGTATATCCAGAAGCGGGTAGTCGGTAAGGGGGAAGAGTTCTCATTTGAGAAGCGGAAGAACGTTAGAGAGGCTCTCAGGATCAGGGTTTATCTCGATATGTTCGTCAAATCGGCTCTGGGTTATCTGGGCATAACCGGTGGAGACGTGGTCTATTACACACGCTTGGCTTACGTGCTTACTAAGAGGCTGAAGTCTAAGAGGGTTGTCAATTGGTCTGAAATCCTAGAGAGGTCTTCCGATCTCTGGAATGGTGGTAGGGTTCCAGATCCGAAGGTTGGTAGGGCTATAGCCATGCTCACGGCCAAGGTCTTCTATCAGCTCAAGCATGGAAAGTATAGGCTGGGGACGCCTACTCCTTATGAGCTATTTCCTGAGGAGTCAGGTGGATTTAAGAAACCTCTCAGGGCTAAGAGGCATTCTACCCGTAAGAAATCCGAGGATCAGCTTAGCGAGGCGATAGTGTAAATGCCGGATCTCGAAAGGCTCGAAGACCTCGAATTCTATCCAGAGGCCATAGCCGACTTCTCCGAGCTAGAGGATTTGATAACCCCTTGGCATCTAGAATTAGCTAAGGAGAGAGCCGATAAGAGGTTTAGGAGCTTCATCCAAGCTGAGGTTATCAAGAAAGGGGTAAAGCTCTCTTCCTTTGACCGTGAAGAGGCTTTAAAGAAGTTCAGGGCTTGGGCTTATCTAGATGCTTACGTTGATGCGGCTTTAACCCGTCTCGGAATCAAGGGGAATGCTAGGAGAGGTTATCGGAGAATCGCTCATGAGGCCGTGAAGATTCTTAGGAGAGATTCCGTTAGAGAGTTTATCGACCTCTGGACTCGATTCCTCTATGGCCTTTATACCAAGTGGATCAACCTCAGCGACCTCGATCCGGATGTGATCAAGATCATGCTCATAATTGCGGCCAAGGTCTATTACCAAATCGAATTCGGTAAGCTCAAGCTTCCTGAACCATCTAAGAGAGAACTCTATCCTGAGCTTGAAGAGGTGGTTAGAAGTCATGGCCGAGGCTAGGAGAGAGTTACGGCTTAGGTTTTTCCGTGGAATGCTATCGGCTGAGAGGTTTCCATTCGTCATGCTAAGAAGAGCCGTTAAGAGGCTTGAGGCCAAGGAGATTAATCCTGAACTGCTCTCGAAGACCTATCCTATCGAGCTATTCATAGCCTCATTTAAGGAAGCGATAGGGTTTGAGGAATGCGTTAATGCGGCCATGAGAGAATTCGGTATAAGGAAGTCTAAGGCTAAGAAGGTTACCCCTTTCGAGGAGCTACCCGAAGGGCTTAGGATCTTATTGATGAGGAGAGGCTTCGAGATATTCCTAAACAGGTTGATGACCCTAGCGTTCTACATTAGAGAAGGTTATCGAGGAAGCTCGACCCTCAATAAGGATAGGCTGATCGAGGCGATCCTCAAGGCCGCTAATCTACCCTCACAGGAAGCTTGTAAGCTATTGAATGAAAAGGTTAAGCGGTCTAAGAAGAGGCCGCAATTAATTAAGGCGTTACTCTTACTTGGAATGAAGGGTTATCTATTCTGGAATCGGTATTATGGGCTTACTCTAGCAAGGGAGCCGGAGCGAAAGCCCTCAGAACCCTCGAAGCCGGAAGCCGAGGCCATGGAATCGCATGAGTCGTGCTTAACTTCCGAGGTTTCCTCTGGTCTCTGATTTGGTGAGCTTCCGCTTTCGAGCTTTTCCGACTCGGCCTTTATAAATGACTCTTATCAGCTCTCCGCCTTTGAGGCCTTCGAGTTCCGCTAGCCATTTAGGTATGGTGATCCTGAAGGTCTTCAATTGCCCATATTTCCCCTTACGGCTTACTTCTTGAACTCTAGCTACAAACTCTTCCATGGCCGCATCCTCTAGTGATTCCTATTATAATATCAAATATGTGTTTTATGTCTCTAAAGCCTTTAATAAATTCTGATTATCCGCTCTAGGAGAGAATGCTTCCTAAAGTTAAGCTCGAATCCGAGGCCAATAGATAAGGGTCTAGTGGGGTTTGAACTCACTCCAAAAATCGGCTTTGTTATTAAGAAAATCGGCCAAAAAAGAGGGGATTTTAGAGGCCTCGTTTAACCTCTTTCATGATTACGATATGCTCCTCGAATCGTCTTAGGATCGGCTCCTCTCGGCTTAAGAGGATCTTATAGGTTGGTGGATCGTCTTTAATGGGTTCTACTTTGATCCAGCCCTCAGCACTCATTAAGAGAATACAGCCTAGCAGTAAGCTTAAGGCGTTCTCGAGGCTCTCGGCCTCGAATAACTCCTTATCATCCATCTCGATAAGGTATTTCGATCTCATGAGCCCCTTAGAGGCGGCCATTTTAATCCCCTCTCCTCTTAGAACGCCATCATCTCCGAGGCTCCCAGATATCGACTAAGATCAAGTCTCCACCGCATAGAGGGCAAACCATCTCTCCTAATTCTAGTTCTCTCTCAAATTCGAAGCTTTCATCACATTCTTTACAAACGTAAAAATAGATCCTTTTAGCTTCCTTCATCTCGATCTCTCACCTCTCTTACTCCTCTTTTCCTTCCGCTTGGAGTAAAAGCCGAAGTAATAGACGGCGTCTCTGAGATCCTGATCCTTGAGGTCTAGCTCTATCTTCCGATTACGTTTAGGCTGATTCATATTCGCATCACTCTCCCTACCGTTTTAACATACTTGGTCGTGGCCATGCCTAAAGCTCCGAGGGTTCTGTGGATGACATAAGTCGCATTCTTCCGCTTCCTCTGCCAAACGGACTTAGGGATATAGACTTCTTGAGCTTCGAGGTCGAAGTATAAGGGGATAACCCCTTTAACCCCTTTCCGCTTGGTCTCTATAAGCTCCATCTCAAGCTCTCTGATCTTATCGCCTAATTGGCCGGCCTTCCTTGAGAGGTTATTATATCGGTATATTAGCCTGAGATGGTCGCCTTCGAGGTCGGCATCCTTTAGCCTTAAGCGGTTTTCGAAGGGCTTTAAGAGGAATCGGATTATGCGGGGTAGTCTAGCGTACCTCTCCAACTTCTTAGCTATCTCCTTTCTTTTGGCCTTGATTCTCTCTATCTCGGTCTCTAAGCGATTCAGCCTTTCGAGGAGTTTCTCTCTCCTCTTCTTAACTCTCTCGATCTCTCTCTCAAGCTTCTTGATCGCTCCCTCAGGCTTGGATTTCTGAGTTAAGATTATGAATCGCTTTCCGTCGATCACTTTCTCGGTTAAGTAAAACTCTCTCTCTGGAAACCTCTGATTCAAGCTCTCCACATATTCGGCTAGCTTTTCGAGGGTTATCGGCTCAGGGTTAGACCGCTTAACCACTTCGAACTCTTGGAGATAAGAGCCTCTGCTAGTTCTTGATCGGAATCTAGGCCTTATGTCTTCGAATATCTTAAGGAGAATGATCTTCGACATCAAACTATCGCCTCCTTAAGGCCTTGAGGGTCGTGGGCTTGGGTTTCTTTTTAGGAGCTTCTTTAACCTCTTTCTTCGGAGTCTCTCCGACCTTCTTAAAGCCGTGTTTTGCTTCCATGATCTCGACTATCGCCTTATGCTTCCTGAGATCCTCTCTGAGAACCTCTAAAGCTTCCTCTGGCCTCAGTTCAAGGGCTTTCTCCAATAGCTTAAGAACGCATTCATCCGAGCCCTTGGAGCGGCCGGCCTTCCACACCTTGACCGTCTGAGGGCTAACGCCTAGATCCTTTGCTAAAGCCTTATTCACTATCGGTCTAGCTCCTTTCTTCTTGGGCTTCTCCTCTCGGCTCCTCTTCCAATATTCGTTATAGACGATTTTGAAGAGCTTCATCCGAGTCTCAGGGGTTATGAAGTGGATTATCTCTTTCTCCATGCCTCTCTACCTCAAGATAGGGTTAAGGGTTATACCTTTTAACCCTTACGCTGAACGTGCGCCTACGGTATTACGATAAGCTCGGATTCTTGCTTTTCTCTCTCCTTAGCCTCTAGACGCTTGATAAGATCCTCAGGAATCAGGGCGTATCTGCTACTCCTTCTTATGACTATCTTTATTCCGTGTTTCTTCAAGACATAGGCTAGATATTTGTTCAGGGCTTTTAAATAATTCGGATCAACCGTTCTGAACACGAGATATCCAAGCTCAGGTAAGGGGATCGCATAAAGCTTCTCTGGAATAAGCTTACGCTTAACGATAATGTCCTTTACCCTCTCCCATATCTCCTTATCGTCGAGCTTTTTCCTCATTTGTTAATCGCCTCTGAGGCTCTCCGATAGGATTTCTTGGATTCGCTTAATTTAAGTGGAGCGTTTGGCGGCTTGAGGTTGCTTGAGGGGATGGGGTCGGTTTTTCTTATGTCGATCGCCTGATAGAATAATGCGATCTCCGTCATCCTCTTAATTCGGATCTCAATAGGCCTCGGCTTTAGCCTGCGTCTTCTGAGGGTCTGAGTCTCTCTCCTAATGGCTTGGAATATCTTTAACTCAGACTTCTTTTGCGGCTTTATCTTGCGAAGGTAGGCATCCACTAATTGGTTTATGATGGTCATTAAGCCCTTCAAGGCGTTCCTAAGCCATCCGCTCTTAACGTTTTTGAGGTAATCCACCACATCAGGCCAATATTTCCAGAAGCTTCTTAGGTCGGGATGCTTAGTCGTCTCACTATTATATGACCTCACATAGAAGCCTCGGCTTCCAAGGGGATATGCGACATAACCGAGTGGAATCTCGAAGCGTTTTAAGAATCCTTTGAGCTTTTTCTCCAAGAAGGGGATCAGGATCTCCAAGAATTTGGCCATGGATTTAGCGGGTAGGCCTACAAAAGTCATGAACTCTGCCTTTGATCGCCTTCCAAGCCTCTCAAATCGATAGGTAGGAAGCCTTTCACCAGCCTTTAACGTGAATACCGCAACGGTCATGGAGTCTAGATCTCCGTCTCTCGGCTTTTCTATCGAGAATGCGGCCATCCAGAGGGCTTGAAGCTCCTTAGAGTCTAGGATAAAGCCCCTCGGAATGATGACTATTCGGCTATACCGCATTCTTCCGTAGAATGAGGTTATCGGAATGTCGATAGTTATGATTCCTCGGATTCCATCCACCTTATAATAGTCTTTAAACGGCTTCTTCCAGATCTTTACTAAGAAATTCTTCTTTATCGGATAAAAGACCTCATCACATAGAACTAGCATCTCTTGAAAGAATTGATCCCTCAGCGGCTCATATTCATCGGAGAGCTTACGCCTGAAATCTGGGCTTATTACGCTCTGAGTCTCTAAACGGCTTGATCCTTTACACGCTACTAGGATCTGAGGGGAAAGAAGGCCATCTGCTCCAACCTTTATATGTGAGCCAGCTCTATCTATACCTCGAGGTAGGGACGGCATTTTCTCAACCTTCTTTTCTATCTTAATCAAAAACTAAGGGTTTAAATCTCTTTCTCAGCCTCTTTGTAAAGATTTCCAAATTTTACTTAAGTGAATTTTGAGGGGGGTCTTCGATCTTTTTGGTTTGTTTGTGGTGGTCGTCTCTTATTCTCTTTCTCAGGCTTCCATTTCTCCGTTTTTCCGGCCTTTCTCTCGGCCTTCTATGGCCATGG
>NJEK01000044.1 GCA_002255105.1 Candidatus Wolframiiraptor sp. EX4484-121 | reverse complement strand
AGGAGGGGGAGGGTTCCGAGCAGCGCCAAAGAATACTACACCTTCAACCTCGAGGTGATCGGGATGGTTGGAGAAGATGGGATAGAGCAGAATAAGCTGATAATCGCCCCAACATCGACCGTCGAGTTATTCTCGGATGAAGATGACCCCATGAGGCTTCTAAGCAAGAGATCCGATCTAACGATAGGCCACTACTGGGGTAGGCCGAACTGGAGGGTCCCGATCCTGAAACAATACATAAACTATCATATCGGGATCTTCGGCGTCACGGGCTCGGGCAAATCCTATCTTGCGAGATATGAGATAATACCGCTCCTCCGAAAGGCCGACTACAGCTTGATAATAATGGATTGGAAGGGGAGCGACTACGCCCCATACTTTGAGCCCGTGATCCTCCTGGATAGGATCAAGGTAGATGACTTCACGGTTCTAAGCTACTTCAGCCAGCTCACCAAGAACTTCGGATACCATGGAAGGGAGGAGAACCCTGTCGCCGGAGCATTCGAGAGGGCTTTGAGGACCGTTGAGTGGAGGGGGAGAAGCCCATCCGAGGCCAGAGAACTACTGTATAGGAAGGCGAAATCAATCCTCGAATTGCAGGGGAGTAAGTTGAAGTCGGAGACCGCTCAGCTCTGGCTCGAGAGGTTGGAGGCGTCCTTCGAGCTCATAACCGAGGAGGAGCTGGAGAAATTCCTCGGAACCATGGAGCCTTGGGAGATCCTAGCCGAGGCGAAGGATAAGGGCTTGGTCGTGATAGATATGAGTAAGGGTGAGAAGGAGCAGAAGCTCGCGGCATTCTACTCGATAACCCGGTACTTGAAGAGGTTGATGGAGAGGAAGCAGAGATTAGATGTGGCGTTGATAATAGATGAGGGGCCGCAATACGCCCCCTGGCAGCCGAGAGGACTTGAGAGGGAAACGACCGACTTGATAATAGATCTCTGCGCTCTTGGCAGAAGCTATGGATTGTCTATAGTGATCCTGTCGCAGGGAATGGCCGGTGAGATAGGATTAAACTCGGCCGTTAGGAGGAATTTGAATACACAATTCATCGGCAGAATCCATCCACTAGACTTTGAGGAGGCTCAAAAGCTCGCCGCATCCTACTACATCTCGCCCGAAACCCTCCTAACCCTCCCTGAAGGCCACTTCTACTTCCTAGGTAGGATGAATCCCTCCCCAACCCCATTGCTCATAAGCTTCCAGATAAACGATGATGAAGGATCAAGTTCCGCTGGCAACCGATAGCATTCCGCCGATGGCTCCGAGGTAGAAAGCGATCAATGCCGGTATAAACAGATGGGTGGCTCGCGATAGCGCGAACGAGAGAAACGCTAGGATCGAGGACGCTTCGATCAACGACCCCCAGTAAGCCTCGCGCCTCCCGTAAATCAGGAGGAAAGCCGCGGCGAGGATGTTGAGTGAGCCAAATGCGAGCAGATAACACGCGACGGCGAAGTAGAATGACGATTGCTGGAAGAGACTCCAAGCATTCAGGATCGTTAAAGCGCCGCTTGTGATCGAGATCGAGGCCGCGAGCCTCCTCCCCATGGATACGGCACCTTCCAATTTACTCGATATAAGGCTCTTAAGAATTTATCGTGAAGAGGAGGGGATTGATGTATGATGTTCGTTAATAAGTGAAATATCCTTTGAAGTTTGGCGCCCTTTCGGGAAGATTCTCATCTAAGAAGGGAAATGAGCTTGAGATTATTCATGAGGATCGTCAGAAACCTGTCTCGAAGTATTACCATGAAATTCCCGAGAGTCTAATGTTTATAAGCGTGCAGAGAGCCCCGAGACCGTGACTAGGTGTGGGTAAGAGGTTAAACCTGAATAGGACTATAAGTTTATTGAGTATCCTCCTGTTGCTGGCAACCTCTATGGCGTTGCTCATACAAAATCTGAGCAGCGTAAACGCGGCCTACAGCATACCCTTCAAGGAATATGACTTTATAGAGCTTGCTGAGGGGGCTGAATGGAGTTCGGGAACCCCGACGGAGGGCGAGACCATCGAGTTTGGAGGGCCCGACACAGATGATAGAGGATTCGCCATGTATAAGGATAATGTTGTGCTCAATGATGGGAAAACTTATTCGAAGATCTTGGAGACTCATCCGAGATGGGAGCCCCACGGCTGGATTATGGGAGCATACTCCAACATCTACATCCCGGGGGGAGGGGCCACCCTCTATGGGAAGGTTGGATTCATCCAAGGGGGAACCGCCGGAAAGGTTAAGATAGAGATCAGATTAGGAGACAGTATCGTATTAACCACCTTCGACTTAGAATATGCTGACGGGGTGAGAAGCTTCGAGGTAGATGTCCCAAATACAGCGCGGGGCAACACCTATACTCTCAAGCTTATAGTGGATGCGGGAGAGTCCTCCGGTCAAGATTGGGTTGCCTGGGCAGAGCTTTACATGACGGTGAGATACGAGATGATTGTGAGCTTGGAGCCTGATAGTCTCGATATAAACCGGGGTGAGTCTGGCGCGATAACGGTCCACGTTACAGGAGATTACCCGGAGGAAGTAGGGTTATCGGCGTCGGATCTTCCATCGGGTGTAACGGCCTCCTTCAACCCCCCATCAGGCACACCGCCCTTCGACTCAACATTAACCCTAACGGCCTCGGAGACGGCGGATGTCGGGGTCTCCAACGTTAAGGTACGCGCATCCCACGCAGTTAAGGTCGGTGGCCTATGGCTCACTTATATCAGCGATTATAAGACCTTGGCGCTCGGCGTCACCGGAGCTACAGCAGCTCCACCGGTCACCACGACGACCACACCCACCCCATCGGTAACGGTGAGCACAGTCACCTCTACGGTTACCTCGACGGCCACCGAGACCATAACGGAGACGGCCGGAGCCTCAACTATCACCGAGACTATTACGGAGACAACTACGGTCAGAGAGACGACTACGGTCAGGGGGCCGGTCGTCACGAGAACCGTTACCGAGACGGTTAGGGAGAGGGAGATAAGGACGGAGACCAAGACCGAAACGGTTACGTCGACCGTGACCCCAACGGTTACGCAGGCCGGGGGACCGAGATGCTTAATCGCGACAGCGGCCTTTGGATCGGATCTCGCCCCACAGGTTCAGGTATTGAGGGGATTTAGGGATGGATTCGTCATGAAGACATTCGCCGGAAGGAACTTCATGAACGTCTTCAACGCATTCTATTATTCATGGAGTCCATATGTGGCAAGGGCTGAGCATGAAAATGAGGTTTTAAGGAGCATGATAAGAGCCTCAATCTATCCGCTGCTATCGATTTTGGAGTTTTCGAGGTCGTTAGCCGAACCCCTCTCAGCCACATCAGAATTAGCAGTCCTTTTAGCCGGATTGGTTGCAAGCTCCTTAATAGGACTGATTTACTTCGCTCCGCCATTCATAATCGTAGCCCTGATCTTGAAGCGGAGGGCTGGGAAGATCTCAGCTACACCAATCTATCCAGCCATATCCCTTCTATTCGGGTTGATACTCTTCGCCTTGGCGGAGGTAACAGCGCTTCCAACCCTCATGATGATATCCTCATCAATAATAGTCCTATCATGTATAGCCCTCGCCGTCACGGCACCCACGAAGATCTTGAAAGCCCTCTTGAAGTGAGTCTCCAAAACATCACTTATTTTTATAATACTTAATCGACTTGAGTTCTCAGGCTCCTACACAAGGATTTAACATCGCTCAAGCCGGTTAAACACATTGATGCTGGGAATACTCATGCAAGGAGTGGGAGGTGATCCAGAACTTATAGTTCGAGGAATCGGTCGATGAACCTCCTATACCAACCCTCATACTCTTCGGCGGTGACTATATGTATCTCGAATGGACTCCCCTCACCTAAAATCTTCATGACCTCCATTCTGAGTCCGATCCTCTCGTCGAGTTCTTCCGCGATATCCGTGATTATCAGTAAGTCTATGTCGCTATCAGGTCTGAGCTCTCCCTTCACCGCGCTTCCGAATAGCATTACCCTCGCATCGGGATCCCTCTGCTTAACAATCTCCTTAACCTTCTCAGCATACTTGATGAAGTCGCGGAAAAATCTGCTCCTCTCCTCGGCGCCCTCGATTAACAGATCTATGAATGTTTTTCGAGCCATTCCATCACCTCTAAGGCTCTCTCGGCGAACTCTAGAACCCTCCTCGCTATCTCCTGATCATACTCCCTCGGGAGATACCTAGATGTTATGTAGGCCTCTTCGAGGAGGTTTATCATCTCGAGGTTCTCATCATAGAATTTTTTCAAGAGATCTTCTCGGCGAACCCTCTTGAGATCTTTCAATAGTCTCGTTAGGGAGTGGGTTTTTGGATAGTCTCCGAGGCTCAGATAGAGTAAATACTTGGCGTAAAGCTGTAGGAACTGCTCGACGTGGAAGAGGACGAGGTCGTAATCTCCCCTATTGAAGTCGGCTTTAGCGCTCTCCAAGAAGGCTCTAGCCCTCCTCCTCAAGACCGCCGAATACTTCTCCATTCCCTCCTTGACTATCTCTTATGATTTATATGAGTTGTGGAGAGGCCGAAATAATCCCACTCAATAGCATCCCCTTTAGAATTACCAGTTTCGGAGGACTCTCAGAAACCTTTATCCCAAGAGGTGGAACAATCTCTGCGGATGAGCGAGGGGTTTGAGGAGAGCGCTATCTCAAGGCTCCCGCCGAGGCTTCAGGAGGAGTTCTTCGAGCTTGCCGGGAGGGCCGCGAGGAGGGTCGCCGAGGAGCTTAGGGAGGAGAGGGAGAGGATTCTGGAGCTTAAGAGACATCTAAGGTTCAGGCCCATTCCAGCTGGGTTGGCCGGGGATCTGAGGGTGGGGGTGGTCGACGGCTCATCCTCTCCAAGGCTCAGCGAGAGGCTCGGATACAGGATAGGGGTCTACACGGGATGCTACATGGTCTTCGATGGAGGGGAGATCATATCGGATGACGACGACGAGAGCATGGCCGCCGGATACATAATGGCGCCTCAAACAGGTAGCTCCCTATATACGAGGAAGCTTCTAAGCTTGATGAGAACGCTCCTTGAGAGGGATCTCGCGCTTAGATGTATTGAGAAGTATGAGGTCGATCTGATGATGATAGATGGATCATTCTATGGATTTAGGGCTAGATGTAGCGAGATAAAGGATAAGGAGCTTCTAGGATTGGGGTTCAAGATTGTTGGATGGGAACTCGTGAGAGAAGTCTATGAGAAGAGTAGAAGGCTGATGGATAGCGGCAAGACCATAGGCGTCATCAAGCGCATTAGAACGGCGGCGATAGATGGCTGGCTACTGTCTAGGAATTGGAGGTTGGAAGAGACCTTGAATAAGAATGATAGATCCATCTTAAGAAGCTTGATGAGGTCTGGGGAATATTTCGATTATAGGGATCTCCTCGGCGATAGGTGGAGCTACCTGCACTATAATGGCCTTAAGGGATGGTTTAAGGAGGTTAAGCGAGAGATCGAGGGTCTCCCAGAGGATGAGAAATTGGAGAGGGCGCTGGGCCATGTCGATAAGAAGCTTAGGACTCAGATAATCACGGATCTGGCCCCGAAAGGCTCTGCGGGGGAGGTTAAGGAAGAGATCTTTAGGGAGGTTGTCGGGGTTAGAAGAATCTATGTCAGATTATCTCCACATGCTCCACCAACATGCATAGAGCTTGGGAGGGGAGTGGATCTGGAATCAACTCTAGCATATCTTATGGAGAACGCCAACCCAGCTACAGGTCTACCATTTCCCCTAGACCTCGTCGACGCAAACGTCTCGGTAGATAGGAGGATTGCAAAGGAGTTCAAGCAGCTCTTCCTCTTCACGAGCCTCGCGAAGACCTTGAGGGAGCTGGGCCATGAGTCGATAATGACCTCACGGCACTACATCCAGCTTGATGGCCTCTTAGAGAAGTTCTCCAGCGATTGGGAGATCGTTAAGATAGGCTCCTGGGGCGGTGGGAGCTTGGAGGGGAAGCTCAGGGCGAGTATAGATCGCTTGGGAAGGCTCCTAGATCACGTGATCGAGCTTCAGCCGGATATTACGTTCTCAAGCGGGTCCGTTGAGGCTTCGAGGATCTCCTATGGATTGGGAATACCTCACATCCTGATCTCGGACACCCCGCACTCGCCCGTGAATAAGCTCGTGGCCCCTATCTCTGAGAAGGTGCTTACCCCCTGGATAATTCCTGACGATGAGTGGATCGACGCAGGAGCTCATCCGAAGAGGATAAGACATTATAGGGCTCTGGACCCATGCTTCTGGCTGAAGGATTTCAAGCCGTCAAGGGAGCAGCTAAAGGAACTCGGATTAGAGGAGGGTAAGTATATTCTTCTGAGGATGCCCGAGACCATGGCCTCATACTTGAGGATGAGAGATGAGCGGTTCCTGAACTTTGTCGAAAGCTTGTCCGGAATCTTGGAGGGATTGAGGCTTGTGATCCTATGTAGATATCGTGGGCAGTCGAGGATCATTCGTAGATCATTAAAGGGTGAAGGGGTTTTGGTGATCGATAAGCCGATATTCGGACAATCTCTGATCTACTACTCCACGATCTTCATAGGCGGAGGCGGAACCATGACGCAGGAGGCGGCGTTGCTCGGGGTTCCCGCGATCTCAATTTATCCAAAGGAGCTTCCAGCCGCGATGAGGTTCTTGGCGGAGAATGGGTTAATACTCTATTATCC
>NJEK01000043.1 GCA_002255105.1 Candidatus Wolframiiraptor sp. EX4484-121 | reverse complement strand
GTCCCAAACCACCTAACCTTCTACATATTCAACCACGTCGCGATCTTCGATGAGAAGCTCTGGCCGAGGGGTATAGGAGTTAATGGGATGGTGAACATCGAGGGGGAGAAGATGTCTAAGAGCAGGGGGAACTTCATCCCACTGAAGGAGGCGATAAGGAGATATGGGGCGGACGTGACAAGGGCGACCCTACTCCTAGCTGCGGAGGATCTCGACGACCCAGATTGGAGGGAGAGGAACGCGATGGAGGTGAGGAACATGATAAACCAATTCTTGAGAATAGTTAGGGAGATCGCCTCGGCCAAACCCATCGAGAAAAGCGCGGTCGACTCATGGCTCATGTCGAGGCTTCAGAGGAGGATAGAGAACATAACCGAGTGGATGGAGAGGCTGAAGACCAGGAAGGCGTTCCACGACGCCCTCTACGGCCTATATAATGATTGGAGATGGTATGTTAGGAGGGCCGGAGGCTCGATCAGTAAGGTTGGGAAGGAGTTCATCGAGACTTGGATAAAGCTTCTAGCACCGTTCATCCCATTCACGGCTGAGGAGGCTTGGAGCATTCTGGGGAAAAATGGATTCGTCTCGGTCGAGAGGTGGCCTACCCCGAGGAAGGAGTTGATCGATGCCGAGGCCGAGCTGGCCGAGGAGCTCATCATGAGATTGATGGAAGATGTTAGAAGCATAATAAACGTGGTCAAGGAGAAGCCCAGAAAAGCATACATCTACGTGGCATCGAGCTGGAAACGCGGCCTACTCGAAAGAACCTTAAGTCTATTGAGGGAGGGAAGAGGCAGGGAGATGGGAGAGCTGATCAGGTGGATAATCTCGACTAAGCCTGAGCTGAAGAAGATCGCCGCAAACCTCGCGAGGCTCCAGATCGAGAGCACCTCATCGCTGATCCAGAGTCATCGGCCTGAGAGTCTGATGGCCATAGCTGGGAGAGAGCTCGAAATCTACAAGTCCGCGGAGGATTTCTTGACGAATGAGCTTGGCATAGAATTTGAGATACACTCAGAGGATGAGAAAAACCTCTATGATCCCAAGAGGAAGGCCCTATCTGCCCTACCGCTCAGACCAGGGATATATGTGGAATGACCGCGATCTCATCCGAGAGGCTTAAGATTCTAGCCGAGGCTGGAAGAGATCTGAGATACCTTCTCAATAGAGGATATAATAGGTCTTCATCGCTCAAGCTCGTCGGAGACAAGTATAGATTGGATAGAGCCGAGAGATCCATCCTCTATAGATCGATATACTCTTCCAGCGATGTGGGGAGGATAGCCTCGAAGAGGGTGATGGCCGGGGATCTAAGAGGCGAGCACGCCCTGATCGACGGATTCAACGTGATGAACACGGTTGAGGCCATGCTCAGAGGCGAGCCCCTAATCCTATGCGACGACGGCGTGCTCAGAGACTTCTCGGAAATACATGGAAAGTATAAGCTCACCGAGAAGACCCATGAATCATTAAAACTACTCCTCAAAGCATTAAAGGAGTTGAGAGCGGCGTACGCGAAGATCCTGTTTGAGAGCCAGATAAGTAGGAGCGGCGAGATAGCGGGCTACGCGAGACGGCTCTTAAGGGAAATGGGATTGGATGGGGGCGCCGAGACCGCGAAAAACGTCGACTCACAGCTCCAGAGATTCAAGCACGTGATCATGACCAGCGACTCGGCAATACTCCTAAGATGCACCAAGTTCTACGACCTCCCAGCATACATCCTGAGATGGATCCCCAGAACGAGGGTAATAAGCTTAAAGATCGCGTGAGGAAGCTCGCAAGGTAAAAATATAAGGTGAATCAGATCTAACATGTGAAGGGCCCGTAGCCCAGTATGGATAGGGCGCCGGATAGGCCGCCTCCAGGTGGCTTAGGCGATCCTCCTAAGCCGGCGGTCGTGGGTTCAAATCCCACCGGGCCCGCTTTGAGAATCGATAATGGTGTGAAAGTATTTTGAGTTATGCCGTTGGAGGGATGGCTCGCGGGAAGCCAATTTCTTCTTTAAAATGGATGGTTGTTGGCTTTATGCTATTCTAGAGATATGGTTATATAAGTCTGAGAACCTATTGTCTTGAGGTGTATTCGTGTTATGAGTTGGGATAGATGGTGGAGGAGGCGCTCACCGTTCTCAAGGATCTTTGAGGAGATGGAGCGGATGATGAGGGAGCTTGACGAGATGTTCTCCAAGTCCTTTGAGGATCTTGAGCGGGAGCTCCCGAGGGGCTTGATCAGGGAGAGGAGGACAGATAGGGGGATAGTCAGGGAGTTTGGGCCAATAGTCTACGGATACTCGATAAGGATCGGGCCTGATGGGAGGCCGGTCATAAGGGAGTTCGGGAACATCAGGCCGCCGAGGGGAAGACCCGAGATGATCGAGCTGACCGAGGCAAGGGAGCCGTTGGTCGACGTGTATGAGGAGAAGGATGAGGTGAAGGTGATTGCGGAGGTTCCGGGGGTTGAGAAGAAGGACATAAACCTGAACGCGACCGAGGATAGGCTGATAATCTCGGTAGACACTCCCCAGAGGAAATACTATAAGGAGGTCGATCTACCCGCGAAGGTCGATCCGAAATCCGCCAAAGCATCCTACAAGAACGGGGTCCTTGAGGTGGTCTTGAAGAAGGCTGGAGAGGAGAGGAAGGGATTCAGGGTCCAGATAGAGTAGGATCTACATCTCCTCCATCAACGGGACTCCGAGAAGCCTCAAGACGTTGGCTAAGGTTATCTTAAACGCCATAACTATCCCAAGCCTAAACCTCCTAACATCCTCCCGCGCCCTTAGAACCGGGGCCTTCTCATAGAAGTCGTTAAACTCGGATGCGAGCTTATACGCGTAATTCGCTATCGGCTTAATCGATAGATTCTCATCGAACTCCGACAAAAGCTTCGGGAAGATCGCCATTCTCCTCAACAACCTCTTCTCAACCTCAAGCGGCTCGGCTGGAGGCTTGGTTAAGGGATCGTCCCCAGACTTCTCAAGAATCCTACAGGCCCTCGCATAGGAGTATTGGAGATACGGCCCCGTATCTCCCTCAAGCCTTAGGATCTCGTCCGTGTCCAAGGCTATGAGCTTATCTATGTCGGGCTTTACAAGCGCATATCTCAGCGCGCCGACCGCTATCTTCTCCGCGACAGATCTCATCCTCTCAACGCTCCAGTCCTCATGCCTCTTCTTCACCTCCTCAAGAGCCCTATCCCTCAGCATATTCAGCAGCTCCTCGACCTTAATGTATAGCCCCTTTCTTCCGCTCATATGGACGATCTTTTCTCCACCCTCAACCCTATATCCAAGTCTCTCCGCATCCCTCCTGCTCAGGGCCACTACCTCATACGCATAATGGATGTATTTCTCGGATCTTAATCCGAGCAGCTTTAAGGCGTATTTCACGATCTCCTGCGGCCTCCTCTGCCTCACATCTATGACGTTGATCACCCGATCGACCTCTCCAAGCTTAAAATCGACTTCTCCGGCCTCATCGGTTATGTAGATCTCCCCACCATCCGGATTCGTCCCCCACACAGAGTACTTGAAGTCCTTGCTGGTCTCGCCGAGCTTCCAGGCGGCGTATGCTATGTCTCTGGCCACGTAGGTTGTCGTCCCATCGCTTCTAACCAAGACCTCATCACCCTCCCTAGATAGGATTGGATGTTTTGAGAGGTCTAGGAGCCAGCATCCAGCCTTCTCCCCGGTCTCGACGCGATAAACCAACCTCTTCTCCTTGAGCTTTTCGAAGACCTCCCTCCAGATGTTTAGCGATATTATCTGGCTCTCTAGGTTCAGTATGTTGTATGTTGCGCCCAACCTCCAGCAGGTTCTGATCTGATCCCTCAAAACCCTCTCGACGACCCTCCTATTCAGCTCATAGAGCTTCCCCCTCCCAGACTCTATCTCACCCACTATCCTCTTCCTCCTCTCCGCGAGCTTCTCATCCCCCTCAACCCTCCTGGAAACCTCGACGTAGACCACATCCCCGCAGTACTCGTCGAACCTCATCCCCTGAGGGGGGTCTAGGGGGTATCCGAGCTCGGTGAATCCTAGGATTAGGTCCGCCATCTGAGCCCCGCTATCATCGATATAGTTCAAGACCGTTACATCGTATCCGATGAATCTCAGGATCCTCGCCAAGGAGTCTCCCAAGCATGTATTTCTCGCGTGTCCTACGTGGAGGGGCTTATTCGGATTCACGCTCGTGTGCTCTATTATGATCCTCTTACCGGCCCCAACCTCGCTCGACCCATATCTCTCACCTTTTTCCAAGATCTCTCCTAAGATCTCCTCCGAATATCTAATCCAATCGGGCTTGAAGTTGATGTATCCCTTGACGGCCTCAACATCCTTTATGAGATCCATCTCCTCAGACCTCATCCCATCGACGATCTCCGCCGCCACCTCATTCGGAGGCTTCTTGAGCTTCTTCGCGAGCTCGAAGGCCGCCAGAGACGAGACCTCCCCATATCTGGGATCCCTCGACAGCTCTATCCTAGGCTCCTCCACCCCCGCCGATCTTAAGAGCCTCTCAGCCTCCTCCATCAATTTCCTTAACGCCATCCCCGACTTCGAGGAAAAGCTGCTAGATGTTAAGGATTATCATGTTTGAGATTCATACGGGAGGACGGCGATCAGCCCTAAAGTTATATTCGTGGCAAGTTTATCCAATTTGAGCTGAGATGGGCGAGTTTAGGGAGAGGGTCTTTCAGGATTTTCGCGGAGAAGAGGTTATCGAACTCGCATCGAGGCTCATCAAGATCCCGAGCGTGAACCCGCCCGGAGACACAAGCGAGATCGCCGCATTCGTGAAGAATTATCTCGAAGAGGAGGGGGTGGCCGTCGAATTATGCGAGCCCGCCGAGAAGAGGGTGAACCTAATAGCCGAGATAGGTGAGGGAGAATCCAATAGGGTTCTAGTCCTGAACGGCCATCTCGACGTTGTCCCAATAGGTGATAGGTCTAGGTGGAGCTTCGACCCATTCTCTGGAGAGGTTCGAGATGGATACCTGCTTGGGAGGGGGGCATCCGACATGAAGGGCGGACTGGCTGGAATAATCTACGCATTCAAGAGGCTCATCAAGTTTGAGGATCGGCTGAGGGGGAGGCTGAAGCTCGTATGCGTCGCGGATGAAGAGACGGGAGGAGCCTACGGAGCCTCCTACCTGGTCGAGAAGGGGAAGGCTTTGGGGTCGTCGGTCTTGATCGCGGAGCCGACTGGGATGAATCTGATAAATGTTGGGGAGAAGGGGGCGGTCTGGGCCAAGGTAACCGTCAAGGGAGTTCCAGGCCATGGAAGCCTATCACCATTCATCGGAGATAACGCGATAGTGAAGTCCACGGACCTGATCCGCGAGCTCATGAGGCTAACGGAGATGAGGGCGGAGCTTCCGAGAGACCTGCTCGACGTGGCCGACTATTCGAGAAATTTATTGGAGAGGTTCGTGTCGCGTGAGGCAAGTAAGGCGATAGATCACCCAACCATAAACTTCGGGATAATCAGGGGCGGAACGAAGGTGAATATAATCCCAGATAGGTGCGAGTTGGAGATAGATGTGAGGATTCCGATAGGGCTGCCGGCGGCCGAGGTGACATCTAGGATAAGGAGGATCGTCGAGAAATATGGGGAGGTGGAGTTCGTTAATGTCGGCGAGCCGAACTACACTCCACCGAACTCGGAGATCGTGAGGATCGTTGAGAAGAACGTTAGGGAGATCGTAGGGATCGAACCTAGGCCATTCTTGGAGTGGGCTTCAAGCGACGCCAGACACTTTAGGAGAGCGAATATCCCAACGATCCACTATGGCCCGGCTGAGATGGAGGGAATCCACGGATATAATGAGAGGGTGAAGGTCGAAGACCTGATAAACGCCGCGAAAGTGTATCTGGGCGTGGCCATAGACTACCTGACCTAAGGGATTCATCCATTTATCCTAGAATTATGATGAATTGATTGGGATGCCCGCGAACCTCCCAGCCGAGGCTCAGAAGGCTTTAGCCAAGTATCAGGCCGCGAGGACCATAGAGGCCAAGATCAAGGCTTTAGAGGAGGCGCTC
>NJEK01000042.1 GCA_002255105.1 Candidatus Wolframiiraptor sp. EX4484-121 | reverse complement strand
GCTCGACCTTCTTCAACATCCCGATGAAGCTCGGGGTCTTCGGGATTATCGTGGCCCTATTCGCCCTAGTAAGGTTAAGCATCTTGAGGGTTGCGAGCTCATCCTCACTCGCCTTAACCCCGCCCCTAATCCTGATTACTAGGAGAGAGTTGCATTCATCGCTCAAGCCCCTCTCCCCCACATGCTCGGCAAGACGATCTTATTCGTGTTCCTCAGGGCCATGTATGCTGCGCCCGCGAAGGATAGGGTCGTCCTGGTCTCGCCATAGGTCCTAGTCCAGACATCCTCAACCCCAGCGAGCTCTAAGACCACCTTGGCCGCCTCGCCCGCAACTATTCCAACGCCTCTGGGAGCTGGGATCAACTCTATCCTAACGCTCCCCCATTTCCCGACGACCTTGAGCGGGAGGCTGTGGGGTGCTCCGCATGCGCATTCCCAGCTTCCACACCCCCTCCTAACGGGGATTATGTTCCTCTTCGCGTTTCTTATCGCCTTCTCTATCGCCGAGACCACGTGGACCGCCTTACCCGTCCCCAATCCAACATATCCATCCCTATTCCCGACGACCACTATCGCCCTAAACCTAGATCTCTCGCCCGCATCCGTCTGCTTTTGAACCAGGTTTATGTCGATCACCTCCTGCTCCAATTCAGGCAATAGGTAGTCGACTATCTCGACTTCTCCCTAATCCTCCGATAATAGTCACTTATATGAGATCCCTTAATCCTCTCCTCATCCGGAAAGATCTCCTCTTCAGCCGGAACATCCACTCCAGCGTCGATGAACCCCTTAACCGCCGCGAAGACCCTCGAGCCCTTAACAGGCTTGTGCAACCCTATATCGACTATCGCCTTCTCCACCCCCCTCTTCTTTGCCTGGATTCCCGCGAGGAGACCCGTTAGGTAGGCTGCTGGGATGTTCTTCAGCCCGCCCCTCCACCCATATTCTAGGAGCTTCTTGGAGGTCACGGCTAGGAGGGTTTCATCCCCGCCCTCCTTACATTTGATCACCTGGACTATAATGTATCTATTCGTCTTCCTGACGACAAGCCTTGGAAGCCCGGACTTCACGAGCTTAAGCCTCATCCTATAATCCGTTAATCCCTCTCTCCTCCTCCTGGGTGGAAGTCGCTTGAGCATGCTCACATCAGCGGCCTCCTGATCAGGTTATTCTCCTCTAGATACTCAATCATGGCTCCCTGAGCTCTCTAAGCTTCCTCCGCTGAGCCCTAACCCTCATCATCCAAAGCTCCTTCCTAGAGATCCTACTATACTTGGCGCCCTCCTTGCTCCCAGGCCCGCGCTTCCTCTTCTTCCGCCTCCTGGCCCTGACCCTCGCCCTACTAGTCCCCTTCTCCGGAGCCTTGTAGATCGCCCCATCCTTGATCAGGAATCTTATCTCCTCTCTGGTTATGGCCTCCGAGATCTCGTCGAGCCTCTCCTGATCAAATCTGACCCTATTCACCCCACAGTCTAGGAGGTCTGCGGCAACCCTCTTCTGGAACTCAAGCTTCGCCGGCATCTACCCCGCCTCCCTCCTCCACCTCTTCAGGCTTAACTGCCTCCACCTCTTCTACCTTCTCCTCTCCCTTTAGCTCCTCAGCCTCGGTTTTCTCGCCCCCCTCAGCCTCTACCACCTCGACCTCTTCCTCGGCGGGCTTAGCTGTGATCGGCGGATTCAGGATCTTTAACCCGAGCCTCTCAGCCTCCTCAACTATCATCATCCTCTTACGCATCCCAACCGATCCAGCTATCCTAACGGCGTGAATTTCAGGATCCAGTCCTATGAGGTCTTCAGGCCTATAGACCAAGACCTCCTCATAACCGCTTGGGTGGAGACCCCTATACTTCCTCGGGGTTCGGTAGCCTATCTTCACTAGGGGTGGCCAGCCGCTTTTCTGAAGCCTCATCTTGCTGTCCTTCCCCCTAGGTCTCCTCCAGTTTGGCTTGAGCCTGACGTATCTCCAGCTCTCCTGCCTCACGAACTCCGGCCTCTTGAGCTTCATCAGCCTAACCCGCTTCGGGATCTTTACCGGACTCACTTCCCCTTTAACCTCTCGATAGGTTAAGCTTCTCCACCTAATGAACTTAATATCGAGATCCAGAAGATTTTTAAAAAATAGATTCGGCATTCTATTCGATGACCCAGCAAGCTAAAGTGCTGTTAATCTTCGCTCATAGGCCGAGAGGCGTTATGGCTTGGCCTCGATTGGACTACGACTATGACCGGAGGAAGCGGGAGATCTTAGGCAGGCTTGAGGAGCTTTGTCCAAATATGAGATTTGACGCGGTGACGGCGTGCGGTGTAGAGGATGCGGAGAAGGTGCTTGAGAGGATCGGGGAGTATGATGGGGTCGTGCTATATCTGCTCGGGAGTGGATGTCCAGTCCCACTACTGGTCTTGGAGAAGTGCGATAAGCCGACGATTCTCGTCGATGAACAGTACTGCGGCTCGGGGACTTTCGCCCTCGCCTATGGCTGGATGATGGGCAAGAGGCTTCCGGCGATAGGTATAGCCTCTTCGAGGTTCCAAGATGTCGTGGATAAGGTTAAGCTCATCTCGGTCGTGAAGAGGTTGAGGGATTCGAGGATAGTCGTCGTGACCCCAAAGGGCGAGAGGGGATACGTCGTTGACAGGAGATCGGAGCTACTGTATGGCTCCGGGTCGAGGAGGTTCGGAGGATCCGGGAAGACGTATGACATCGCCGCGCAGATCGAGAGGGTCAAGAACCTATTCGGGATCGAGGTGATTAAGCTCGGTTATCGGGACGTGAAGAGATACTTCGATGAGGCTTCGGTCGAGGAGGCCAAGCCGATAGCTGACGGATGGATGCGGGGCGCTTTGAGGGTTGTCGAGCCGAGCAGGGAGGAGGTGGTTAGGTCTGCCAGATTGTATCTGGGATTAAAGAAGATGATCCATGACCATAACGCTGACGCCATCACGATAGATTGTTACAGGAGGTTTGAGGAGCTACCGGCATATCCATGCCTGGCCTTCTTTCAGTTAAACAATGATGGGGTGACGGCTGTGTGTGAGGCGGATCTAAGCTCGACCATAACTCAGTTACTCATAAGATATCTCACCGAGGAGTTGACCGGGGAGCCTAGACCTGGATTCGTGAATGATCCTGTGGCGGACTTCTCGAAAGGCTGGATAATCTATTGCCATTGCACAGCTCCCAGTAAGGTCTTCGGCCCAAACGGTGCATCAAACCCATACATCATCAGATCGCATGCTGAGAGCAGGGCTGGCGCAGCTATTCAGTCATTGATGCCTACGGGTGAGCCGGTAACCGCGGTTCAGATACACTTCATGAAAGACCCGCCGCTCATGGTCGTCCATGGAGGTAGATCTGTCTGTAACGTCGATTCCGAGGATGGATGTAGGACTAAGCTGGCGGCTGAGGCGAGGGTCGAGACCATATTCTCAAACTGGAATAGGTTTGGTGGATGGATAGCTCCGGCGCATTGGCACAGAGTGGTGGTCTATGGCGATTGGAGGAAGCATTTAAAGGATTTGGCCAGGCTGATGGGGATGGATTTCTTCGAAGAAGATGTTTAGTCTTCATGACCTGAGACCGTCGCTCAGAGGATCCGCCCATCCCAACTCCTCTCAAAAGTTTAAGGACCTCGCTCCTACTTAAGAACGCTCTAAAAGCAATTCGCCAGGATCTTCATCGACTCATCGTCGCCAAGATTCTCTCCAGGCCGAGAGTATGTCTTTCCGGACCGAGGCGGGTTCGACGACCTTATCGATGACGGAGATCACGGGGCTTCTAACCTTTATGGCGTGGCCCTTGAATATCGCGTGGCCTCTCGGGAGCATTCTAGCCACATCGGCGACCTGTCCCATTATCCCCCTAAGCCTCTCCAGGTCTATGTCCTCGACCCTGAAGGCGAAGATGTTTTGACCCATCTGGGTTGAGACTACCTTATCAACCTCGCTAAGCCTCTGGGTTGCGACGAGTAGGGGAATCTTGTTCCTAGGCCCGGTCGTTGCCAAGAGCTTCATCACCGGAAGCATGGCTTCGTAGGCCTCCCTAGATGCGGGAGCCTCGTGGGGGGCTTGAGGGGCGAAGTTATGGACCTCATCTATGAATACCGCTACCCCGAATCTCGGATTCGCCCTCGCCTCATGATAGCATACTTCCAGGGCGTCCCTGGTCGAGAAGATTATCTCATCCCATCCATCGACGTTTGAGAAGTCTAGGTGGACTAGGGAGTTCTTCGATACCAGCTCGATCAAGTCTATCCCCTTGCCCGCCTCGACCCCGCCGAACAGGGTCTCAGTCTTCTCCTCAAGCGATCCCCTGATATCCGAGGATTCAATCTCTGAGATTATGTTTAGATAGGTCTCCCTATCCCAGGTTAGGGTCTCATTCCTCTCCTGCCTTCTCATCAAGACCGCGTATAATGCCCTCGCCTCCCTAGACTGCGGGGATAGTCCGAGCATCTTCCTAACCTTATCATAAAACTCTCTTGGAGCGATCCTCACCTCCCTAGCCACCCTGAACGGCGCCTCTATCCTCGCATATCCTCCCTTCCTCTTAGCGGCCTCCGCGAGCCCCGGGACGTTGAACTCTCCATCCCAATCCACCACGAGGAGGTGGGTCGGCTGATCCCTCGGGGTCTGGGTCAATAATCCCATGAGGATCGTCAGGAGGAGCGTGGTCTTGCCCGTCCCGACCCCGCCGCAGTCCAGTAGCCCTTGTCTAAGCAGGGTTCTCAGCCCGAGCCTCAGGGGAGTGTCTGTTGGATAGATGGTTCCAACCCTTATGCTGAGTTCGGGTGGAGACAGGAATCGTTCGAGCTCCTCTGGGGTCGGCCTATAGACGTCGATGAGCGGGGGTATTGGGAATAGGTGGGGCTGGATCTGGCCATCCTCCTCGTATCCGACCTGCCAGCATACCGCCTTCCAGGTCTCCCTCTCCATATCCCTCTTCGCCAGGCCATCTCTGACGAGCTTGTCGTCATAGCTTGAGGTTGGTCTCCTGATCGGATTCAACTCGACTTGGAGGAATATCTTCCTCCCATCGACCTCGACGTATAGGTATTCGCCCTTATACACCCGCTCGCCCTTGAATAGGGTTACCTCGACCCTATCGTTCAGGTATTCTCCGCTCGCGCTCAAGACCCTTCCTATAGGCTTCATACGTAGAACTCCCCCCATCTAGCCATCACGCTTCCCCAAGATCTCTCCGGAAATCTGGATAATAGGGATTCCAGAACCTCCGCGTACAGATCTCTGATGAGCCTCTTCGAGAGCTTCACCTCCTCATCCGCCATCATCACCATCGCCGGAACCCCTCTCACAGGGTCGCATGTCGAGAGAATATATGAGAGGACGCTCTCCGCCGTCTCATCCGATATATAGCTTGGAAAGTCAACCCTGAACGGCAGGATCCTCCTATCGCTTATCGTCTTTAGATAGGTATATCTGAAGGTGAGCTTCACCCTGCGCGCATAATGATCTCTTGGAGGCCATGGATAGCACTCCCCGGCCGATAGAACGGCGGAGAGTATCGTCGAGTCCCTGAACCTCGATCCCAAGTCAAGCTCCTTTGAGATGAATCTCTGCTGGGGTCTCTTAACGAACCCGGCCAAGACCACATTCTTTTCGCAGCATCTCTCCACGAGCCGTCTCACAGCCTTAACATACTCTTCTCCAAATTGTGGGATTGGGATCAGCGGCCCATCGACCATCAATAGATCGACATCATCCGCGGCCTTCTCCGCGATCTTCATCAACATGGTCTCCCTCGTATTATCTATTCTCGCCAAGAAGCGCTCATCCCTTTCGTTTAATTTTTGTTCGAGTATGATCGGGTTCGCCAACCCTCTGTCAAATCTCGATCCATCAAGCTTCACGTATAGGGCCGCCAGAATCGCCATCATCCTGTCTCCGAGGGTTATTGTGGAGCTTCCCGCGTCGGCCGCGGCGATCTTATCGAACCTCCAGCGATCTCTAACCGCTTTACCTCGAATCGAGCTCATTATCTTTGAAAGCGATCTGCTGAATTCTGAGGCTTTCTCCGAGAGCTTCCTCTCGAGTTCATCTCTAATCCTCTTGACGAGCTCCGGATAGGTCTTGATCTCCTCCTCAAGCTCCCCCAGCTCCTCCAAGATCGACCCACCCATGAATCACATCTAGCTAATGAGATTAATTGTTTGGGGAGTTGGGTGAAAATGAATGCGTATTACTTTAGGGCTATGCTCCTGCTCACGTGAGGCAGTATCACCTCACATCTTATATCCCCGATCCTCCTAAGTCTCTGAAACTCATATGGCCTCTCGGTATGTATCGGGATCACCACCCTCGGATCGATTTCCTCTATAATTCTTATGAGGCTCTCCCGATCGGCGTGGCCCGAGGAGTGCGCCGTCCTCATGTCGAGTCTGAGCAGATCAACCCACTCCAAGAACTTTTCCCAGCTTATCTCCTGCTCCTCATCATGGGGCTCGCTTGTGGAGACTATCAACCTCGATCCCGGATCTGGCCTGATCTGGGCTATCTCTAAGACGTAATCCAGGCTATTCGCTATTAAGACGTATCTGCCTTGATCTTTTGAGATCTCCTCCGCCTTCCTCAGCTCACCATCCTTCTTACCATCCAACCTGCTCTCATAAACTTCCCTCATCCACCTTCGATAATGGCGTGGGCTTAGGTCGTAGCCTCCTCCCCGGAGGGATCTCCTCTCAAAATAGATGCATACGTTCTTTAGATTCGGTAGGGTTATCTTGCTCCCAGTCTCCATGAGCTTGTCTATCAAGTAGGCGAGCCTGGGCGATAGTATCGGAGTCCTCCCAAGCCTCCTAGCTATCTCGATTATACCCCTAACCCTGTCGAGGTCTGTTGAGGAGACTATGATGCACGCGAACTTCCCGGGCTTCTCCGCGATATATTCCCCGATCCTCTTCAAGACGTTCTCCTCGGAGATGTTCGTCGAGGTATCTATCCTCGTCCCCTCGATTAAGAGGTAATCCACCCCGCGAACCATCTCCAAGAATCTCTCGGTCAAATCCCTTCGGGGGCCGTGAATCCTTATGTCTCCCGTATAGGCTAGGGATGCGTCCTCGACTAGGAATCCGAATGCGGCAGGTTGATTGGCCAGCATCTCCGCCACCCTCTCATCGAGTTCGATTAGATCTGAGCGGTAGATCCCCCTAATCCTCGGGAGGATCTCGGAGTATAGATGATAGAACATCTTATTCGCTATCGCGAGAACCCTGTAGCTAACCTCGTATGCCCGCTTCCTCTTCATATTCACGCCGAAGTCTAGGAATATTCCCTCACCATTCCTGGTTAAGGCTATCTTGTTTCCACCCACGCTATCGACCCCATCCAATATCCAGAGGTTAAACATCTCCATCCCACCCAGAAAGCTTACAGACCTAAGACCTGCCTCGACCCATCTTCCATCAGGAGTTAAGCCTCATCCTTAATTAACTCTTCATAGAATTGCCGGCTTTAACATGCTTATAAGCGGCTCCCCCAATCTCCCAACCATGAACCCGCTCCCAGCCGCAGGTAAATCAAAAGTTAATAACCTTGAGATAGATCTCGTCAACGGGTGAGTGGATTTTGAAGATCTTAGTTCTAAATTGCGGCAGCTCGTCGATCAAGTACCAGCTGATAGACATGGATGGGCGGAGAGTTATGGCGAGGGGAATAGTTGCTAGGATAGGTGAGAAGGGATCCTATATAAGATACAGAACTGAGGAAGGTGAGATCTTCGAGGAGATGCCCATAAGGAATCATGTGAGAGGATTGGAGATTGTGATCAGCTATCTACTTAATAAAAAGATTGGCGTGATAAGAGATCGATCGGAGATCTCAGCCGTCGGCCACAGGGTCGTTCACGGGGGGAGCATATTTCTCAAACCCACCCTGATAACGGACGAAGTAATCAAGGTCTTAAGGGAATACTCCTATCTCGCTCCATTACATAATCCACATAATTTAGCCGGGATAGAGGCTGCGAGGAAGATATTTCCGGGAGTCCCTCAAGTCGCGGTCTTTGATACGTCCTTCCATCAAACGATCCCGGAGAGGGCTTATCTTTACCCCATTCCCTACGAATTTTATCTTAAGTATGGGGTGAGAAAATATGGATTTCATGGAATCTCCTGTCAATATGTCTCCACGAGGTGCTCCGAGATTCTAGGAAAGCCTCTGAATGAATTGAAGCTGATCATATGCCATCTCGGAAACGGTGTCACGATCTGCGCGGTGGATGGGGGTAAATCTATCGACACGAGCATGGGCTTAACCCCACTTGGAGGGGTGATGATGGGGACGAGGTGTGGGGATCTCGACCCAGGGGTAATCTTCTATCTCCTGAAGAAAACCGGGATCGAGGTAGAAGAATTGGGGGTGAGCAACGATATCAGAGAGATATTGAGCCGCGCGGAAAAGGGAGATGTGAGATGTAAGCTCGCGATCGACATGTTCACCTACAGGATCAAGAAATGGATTGGAGCCTATGCGGCGGCCCTCGGAGGCTTTGACGCACTAATCTTCACAGCCGGGATAGGGGAAAACTCCCCTCATATAAGGTCGATGGTATGTGAGGGCCTGGACTTCATGGGAGTGGAGCTGGATGAGGAGAAGAATGCTAAGGCAATCGGTACTGAGGCAGTGATCAGCAAGAACTCCTCAAGAGTTAAGATTCTAACGATTCCGACAGATGAGGAGAAATTGATAGCATATGAGACCATGAAGATCGTTAAAGGGCTTATGAGAAAAGAGTATTAGAAGGTTCTCTGGTAGCGTCCCTTGAGCTTTGAGGCGGCCTCTCTATCGATTATGAAGGTGGAGTCTGGATGATCTTGGAGGATCGATGCCGGAACCATGACCGTCTTCGGCCCCTCAACGCTCTTCGCGATCGCGTCGGCCTTGGCCTCTCCGCTCGCAAGAAGTATTATCTTCCTCGCCTCCATTATCGTTGATAATCCCATGGTTATCGCGTGTGTTGGAACCTCATCCAAGGACTTGAAGAACCTCGCGTTATCCCGCCTCGTCGTCTCCGTGAGCTTTACAACCCTTGTCCTAGAGTCGAAAGGCGATCCCGGCTCATTGAACCCTATGTGACCGTTCCTTCCTATCCCGAGGAGCTGCAAATCTATTCCCCCCGCCTTCTTGATCATCTCCTCGTATTCCCTGCAGTGTCTCTCAAGATCCTCTGCCAACCCATCTGGTATGTGGATGTTTTCCCTTCTAATGTTTACGTGGTTGAATAGGTTTACGTCCATGTAATAGTGATAGCTCTGCTCGTGGGTCGGAGGAAGCCCAACATATTCGTCTAGGTTAAAGGTAGTCACCCTGCTAAAGTCCAACCCCTCTTCCCTATACATCCTAACCAGCTCCCGATAACATCCAATTGGGGTTCCGCCGGTCGCGAGTCCAAGAACTATGTCGGGCTTAGACCTTATGGCATCAGCTATAATCTTTGCGGCGAGCTTGCTCATCTCATCATAATCTTTCGTGATTATAACCTTGATAGGCACGGAGCAGACCTCGCGAGCCGACCTAATTAACCTTGCGGATTATGGCGACGGCGACCACGTATCTCCCACTATGAGATAAGCTGACCTCCACCTCCTCGACCCCGAGCCTCTCTAACATGTTACGCGTCTTCGCATCGAACTTGAAGACGGGTTTCCCATCGGATGAGACTATCTCCATGCTATGCCAGCTTGGCGCCCAATCCCCCACATCCCCCAAAGCCTTGATGAGGGCCTCCTTCCCCGAGAATCGGGCGGCGAGATGAGGTATCGGATCCCTGAATCTCATACAATAACTTATCTCATTCTCGGTTAGGATGTGTTTCAGGAATCTCCTGCCATATCTCCGCACCGCTCTTCTAAACCTCTCCAAGTCCTGTATATCGATCCCAATCTTTAAAGTCATAGATAACCCCAAACGTCAGCCAACTCCAAGCTTCTTCTTCATATACTCTATAGCCTCACCGATCGTCTTATTTTTCTGCGCTTCCTCCTCCGGTATCTCGACCCCAAATTCCTCCTCTAGGGCGGCTATGAGCTCCACTATGTCTATGGACTCAGCCATTAAATCCTCGGCGAACGTCATGTCCTCTCTCAGTTCTCCTGGATCTACGCCGAACTGTTGGGCTATTATCTTCTTAACTCTCTCTTCAACATCGCTCATATGGAGATCACCTCCCACGCCTTCTATAAATCTTAATCAATCTTTCCCTCTCCTGCCTCGTCTTCTCGTAAAGATACCTGTAAAGCCTCTCCTCCGCCTCACTCATCTCAATCCCCCTCCTCATCATGACCTTCCGCGCGGTCCTCAACATGGGATCTAAACCCAATCCCTTACTCATCCTTCCTCGATAGATCCAGACGAATGATGGGATATACTTTGGGAGGGGGCCTCCGCTTGGAATGAGATTACACATGACTCCGACCGTCGAGCCTGTGGTGAAGGTGGCTCCTATCCCGGTCTTTGTGTGATCTCCGATAAATGAGCCTACCTTTAGATGGCCCGTATTGATCAGTTTGCCGTTTATATAGACCTCCACGTTGCTGTAATCGTTCTTGAGGTCGCTCGTCGTCGTTAGGGCCCCGAGGTTTACCCATTCTCCTATATAGCTGTGTCCGATGAATCCGGCGTGATACTTATTTGTATAACCATGGATTATTGTCTCCTCCACCTCACCGCCGACCCTGCACACGGGTCCGATGCTTGTTCCCTCCCTAATCTTCCCGCCAACTATCCAGCTATCCTTCCCAATGTAGCTCGGCCCTTGGATTATCGAGAAGGAGAGGATCTTGGCGCCCTCATCGACCAATATTGGTCCGCTGCTCGTATCGAAGACCACATTCGGATAGATTTTGGCGCCCTTAGCTATCAAGAGATCCTCCCTTTCACCGACCACGCTAATGGACTGGAGGCCGCCTAGATCCTCTTTCGGCAGACTGTCTTTTAATTGGAGGATCTCCCTCCTTAGCTCCTCACCATTCCAGACGATGAGATCCCATGGATAGTTTATGACCTTGGCCTCATCCAATCTCTTGACCCCCACCTCCTCCCTAGCCCAATCCAGCAGCTCAGCTAGGTTTTCCGAAGTCTTCAAACCCTTATTCAAGGTATCCTCTTTCAGGTAGGCATATACTATGGTATCATCCTTCACCGCGACCATCTCCTCAAATTCGACGAGGTTTTCGTCAAACAGCCATCTCCCATTCGCTATTAGGTGGCTGTCGCTCCTAAGCCAACGCAAGTCATTCACAGCCCTTATCCGCCCGCGGTGGGAGGTCTTCTCGAGAAATGCCTCAGCCAGCCAATCCCTCATGAAAAGAGATACGTAGGCATCCTGATACCTGTCCAAGACCTTCTCATAGAGGAGCCTTACACCACATCTGAGCGCGAACACCGGGCGAGTGAGGGTAAGGGGGTTGAGGTTTTCCGCAAATCCGTCCTCAAATATGCTTATCTTCATAATTCCAATATAAAATTCTCCATCGACCATTAATTAACTTTAGCGGAAACGTGTTTCCTCCCAAATGGTTTCAAGAGGATTTATGGCTATAACCGCATAGAGAGCTTCTTGAAAGATCGTTAACGGACCGCCTTGAAGCATCTGTAAGAAGCTGGGCTGAATTAGCTCGAATCGATTAGGGATGTAGCTGAGGGAGGATGGGGTTGTTGATGACCGCTAGAGGTATGGTGGGATGTAGCTTAAGTTTTGAGGAGGAGGGTTAATAAGTTAACGGGAGACTGTTGAGGAGAGGGTGGCCGAGGATGAGGTATGGATTTTACCTCGGTCAAGGGCCGACCTCGGATCTGAAGCTTCTTAAACTCGGAGTCCTCGCCGAGAGACGGGGATTCGACTCGCTATCTCTTGGAGACCATTTCCACCCATTTGGTCATCGGGGGGCGAAGGGATGCGGCTTCGGCTGGGTCATGATCCCCGCCCTCGCCGAGAGGACCGTGAAGGTAGATATAGGGACGGCCGTAACCGCCCCGATTCTGAGATATAATCCGGCGATAATCGCGCAGGCATTCGCTACGCTCGCCGTCATGTATCCGAACAGGATATTCTTAGGGCT
>NJEK01000004.1 GCA_002255105.1 Candidatus Wolframiiraptor sp. EX4484-121 | reverse complement strand
GTTGAGAGGGCTCCATAGGTTGAGGAGCATGAGGCTGAATCCGGTATCAGGAACTCCCCGGGCTCCATATCCTCTAGGATGGCTCCAGCCGTCCCGAGCCTGACGATTATCTCGGCTCCAAGCATTCTAAGCTCCTCGAAGACTATTGAGGATGATGGGCCGCCTATCCCATGGCAGGCGACCGTCACAACCTCTCCGTCAAATTCCCCCGTATAGACCGGGAACCCCCTATTCGTGTTTACGAGTTCGGCGTCCTTGAGGATCGTGGAGATGTGCTCAGCCCTCGCCGGATCTCCAACAGCTATCACCTTCTCCGCTATCTGCTCGGGCTTGGCTAGGATATGATATGGCCCGCGCATGTCAAATCTACTCTCACTCGAAATATTAATTTTTAATCCCTTTCATGCGATGATTTGAGGGGCTTGAAGACCTACTATGGCTACTATGCCGCCCCGTTCGCGGTCGTGGGGTTCGTCGGATCGGCTGAGGGGCTGATCCACCTGGGATTCTACCGAGATCCTGAGGAGTTCGTGGAGGAGGTTAGGGTGAGGTTTGGGGAGATCCCTCAAAATATCGACGAGTTTAGGGACTTGACCGAGCTGTTGGAGAGATATTTCTCGGGTCGGAGAACCGAGCTCGACTACCCGATCATCTTAAACGGAACCGAGTTCCAGCTACGAACTTGGATGAAGGTCAGGGAGATACCATATGGAGAAGTTAGGAGCTATGAGTGGGTTGCGAGGAACATCGGTAGGAGGGGGGCGGCGAGAGCCGTTGGAAGCGCTTTAAGGAGGAATCCGGTAGCCCTGATAATCCCATGCCATAGAGTCGTTAGGAAGAACGGTGGTATCGGGGGATTTAGATATGGAGTTGAGATCAAGAGGAGACTTCTGAGAATTGAGGGAATTAGGCTCCGATCATTTCAAGATCTTTCCGGTCTCCATATACCATAGATATAGATCTAGCTCGGCCAAGCTTATCCCAAGCTCCTCCGAGATCCTCCTGAGAAGCCCCTCTATCTCAAGATACCTCCTCCGCGTCAGGGATCTCGGCCTCCTGATCAGGCCGTATCTCGCGAGCAGGTCTATTATGTGGAAGTCTATTATTGAGAGGTTCTTGAACCCTATGTTCCTGAGGAAGTGGCTTGCCTCCTTATAACCAACTCCCTTAACGTTCCTCACCAACCACTCCCTAATCATAAACTCGTCGTCGACCGTTTTGAGGATCTCGACCAGCTTGTCCAAACTCTTCCTTGCATCGACTATATATCTCGCCCTAGAGCTTGGAAACCTGTGGCCAAGCCTTCTAAGGGTTTCGGCCAACTCTTCCTCGGAGAGCTTTAGAAGATCGTCCCCGATCTCATCGATTATCCTTAAGGCCCTCTCGGCGCTGAAGTTTGCGGCCAAGATGCAGAAGCATATCTCCCTAAACAGATCTACTCTCGAGGAATTTCTAAGCGATTCAAACCCCTTAATCCTGGCCTCGACGATCCTCCTAACCCCATCCTCCATCAACACCTTCCGCAGATCCCTCAGAAGCCCTTGGAGGCGGCCGGCCTATACTTTCGACCCTGACGCCGGCGCAATATACTTTAGGCTCGGCCATGGTAAGGTCAAAAAGACTATTGAAGTCGTGCTTAAGGCGTTGTTCGATATAGATGAGGGGGGGAGGGTTGTAGGGATAGAAGTCTTGCCGACAAATTCGGAGATATTAGAGGGTATGAGGAGGATTATTCAAGCCACATCGTTATGACCTTCAAGTGACATTCTGAAGTTCTTTCTATAATGATTACCGCCCTTCTACGACGTGGAAGTAAAATCCTGACTTTATACCTTGGACCTTCAGGACCACGTCCATCCTCCTCTACGTTCCCAGCTTGATATAAATGATCCACGCTTTTCAGGAGTTCCTTAAATTCCAAATACTTACCGACTTCTCTATAAATGAATCTCACGTAAGCGTGTTTGGTAGGACTTGTATTGCATCCCATAGCATCTCCTCCATCACTTTACAAGACTTATCGTGGTTCTGGTTCCCCAACGGACGTGATAAATTGGGTTCCCCCTGCCGTCCTTGTATTCAAGAGTTCTACTGACTATCGTTGGCTCTATCTCGATAAGAACCTTATACTTCTTTCCATCAGACCCTGTGTAAATTACCTCCTCTAAAGCCTTCTTTACTTTCAAAATTTTCACTTCGTACCATATATCTAACCTCTTTAAATGCTCCCTCTGTGCAGGATAGGGCTTATCTTTGACCTTTTCCTTTAGGTTGGGAGGGGAGGATGCTGAAACTATAACTTGGTGGCCTACACCTAATGACAATCCGACCGGCGTCCTCTCTAATTCGTCAATCATCCCTATCACAACCCTCACTACTAATTCCGTTCCATCATCGAGTTTCACATATCCGGGGATGTTTTGAGCAACCTCGAAGGGGAGCATGTCAATTGAGAATCTCTAGGCTATTTAAGAATTAGGGCCTATCTTTTCCAGCTTAAGTTTTATCCACAATCCTGCGTGAAAAACTCGTAGGAAGCGCTATTGACCGATTAAGGTCATGACTAATTTCAAAATATGAGCCGCATAATTCCGCGTTTAAGGATTTTATTTTCCCGCAGCCGATTATCTGACGTGATATTCAGATGAAGCCCATAACCATCTACGGTGTCAAGTTACCGATCATCGAGGGAAGATGCGATCTGGCCGAGGTCATAGTCGATTCCGCTAGGAGGCAGGGATTGGAGATAGAGGATGGGGACATCATAGTGATCACATGCAAGATAGTCTCGAAGGCTCTAGGACTGCTCGTTAGACTAGATGAGGTGAAGCCTTCAAGGAGGGCGGTGAGGATGGCGTCTAGGGCCGGATGCGATCCGAGGTTCGTCGAGCTGGTTCTGAGGGAGAGCGACGATATTGTGGCAGCTATTCCGGTTAAGAGGATCGCCGACGAGAAGCTGATAGATCTATACGCATACTCCAAGAATCCTGAGAATGTTAGGCGATGCTTGGAGAAGTATCCGACGCTCTTCCTCGTGATCCGCGATGGAAGCCTCTGGACCGACGCGGGCCTCGACTCCTCAAACCATCCACCAGGAGTGATATCTATACCTCCCAGAGACTTGGACGGGGTGGCCAAGGCCATAAGGGATAGAATTAGGGAATTGACCGGCAAGGATGTTGCGGTCGTAATCTCGGATACGGAGGTCTTCTTAACGGGCTCACTCGACTTCGCCAGAGGATCCTATGGGATAGAGCCTGTTGAGCGAGGATTCGGGGAGCCAGATCTATATGGCAAGCCTAAGTTTGGGGGAGTCGATGCGATAGTTCACGAGATATGCTCAGCCGCCGCCTTGATGATGAGGCAGACGGCCCGAGGAATTCCCGTTGTGATAGTCAGGGGACTCGACTACGAGAGATGTGAATGCGGATACCGTGACAAGGTTAAGATGAGTTCTGAGGGCTGGGCGAGGATATTGAGGTATATCATAAAGGAGACTGGGAAGGTTTTGGGATTGAAGAATCTCTTAAGAATGCTTTTAGAATTCATCTAGGAAGTGATCTCGATTCAGACCTGACTTCTCCCACATGATGGACAGAAGAGGCTTAGAAGGGGCTTCCTCGCCCCACAGAATCTACATATCGGGCTTATCGCCTTCAATAACATGATCCTCTTCTCGATCTTCTCTCTAGCTCTCTTGAACTCCACGCCATTATAGAATTCCTCGAGCTTCCTAATCCTGTTCAGATAGGTTGGATGCGTCTTGAATAGCTCCGAGATCGAGTCTAGGATTCCCTCAAAACCCTCCTCAGAATGTCTTATGAACTTGGAGAACATGGACTTAATCACGTCCAGATCGTTGGCCACTAAGAGGCTTGCCCTATCCGCGGAGATCTCGGAGTCCCTATGCCATGCGAGCAGAAGGAGCCTAAGGGGCTCCGCAACCGCGTCTAAACCCATTATGGATAGTGAGAGTGAAGCTCCCCGAACCAGAAGCTCCGCCAGGGTGTGATATACTAGGTGCCCGCTCTTCACGTGGCCAAGCTCATGGCCTATAACCGCCTCAAGCTCCCTCTCATTCATAATCTCGAGCATGGATGAACTTATCACGAGCACGGGCTCTTCATCCGTTCCAAATGTGAATGCTTGAGGCGTGTCTGAGTTAATTATGAAGGATTCTGGGAGAACCCTCAACCCCAACATTATCCCGCATCTCCTTATCATCGAGCCTAGGCTTGAGAGGGGCTTAATCCTAATCGACCTCCCAGCCAGCTGAGACCTTAGGTAATCCAGCCTCCTCTCGATCAAGAGATGCTTTACGATCTGAGGAAGGGGTTCAAGGTCTTTGATGGACTCGATCCCATCCCTATCTGGAGGATAGATGAAGTCTTCAATAGCTAAATCGTATCGGGTTAATGGGATCACCCTATGGCGGCAACGGAGGCAGAAGATCCTATCGATCCTTGTGTAGGCTCCGCATCTTGGGCAAGGTATCTTTAAGCGTTCGTTGTTCACGGCAGATCTTCCACAGAGTTAAGCGTGTAATGCTATTTTAGCCCTCTTCTAGGTAGATGCACTCCTCTCTAAGCCCCTTGTAGAATTGCTCAACAAATCAAAGACCTCATCTTTCCTCCCCAATTTAGGTGCTGTCCAACGGCTTTGAAATCATCCTTAATACTCAAGGCTTAAACCTCAGACCCTTCAGGCTTGGAAATCTCCTTACTAACTCATCTATGGTTGGATAATTCTTCGCCCCAAGCTTTGTGCACTTATACGCTCCCACAGCATTCGCCAGCCTCGCCGCCTCGACGGGGCTTAAACCCTTAAGTGTACCATAGATGAATCCCGCGTTAAACGCGTCTCCGGCTCCCGTGGTGTCGACAACATCGACCTTGAAGCCCGGAACTAGAGCGGACTGACGGCGATCGGCTACCGCGCATCCCTTCTCCCCGAGCTTGACGACCGCTACATCCGCCTTAAACTCTTGGAGGAGTTTCTCGGCGAGCTTTTCCTCGGATTCCTCGACTCCTACAAGAGCCTTTGCTTCATCCTCATTCCCCATCACATAGGTTAAGATTCCCTTAAGCCTCTTTACGGTTTCATGGTTTAGATCCGCCACCCCCTCCACGTCCATGCTCGTTGAGACTCCGAGCTTACGAGCGTGTTTGATTATCCTCAATATGTCTTCAGATTTCTCATTAAGCATCTGATATCCCGCGACGTGGAGGTGCTTCGCTCCCTCGACCAGCCTCAGATCTTCCTCACCTATTCTCAGCTTAGAGTTCGATTCACGCGACCCTATTATCGTCCTCTCCGCCTCGCGGTCCACGGCGACTATCATTAATCCTGTGAGTTGATCTCTCAGTACTTTGACGTGGTCTATATCGACCCCATACTCTTTCAGCTCTTTTAAAGCCTCCTTGCCGAACTCATCTCCTCCAACAGCTCCTATCAAGGCGACGCTTAGTCCTAGTCTAGCTAGGGCTGCTGCGCGGTTTCCACCAACCCCTCCAAACCTCTTCTCAACCCTTTTAGCCACGCAATTTCCTCCTCTGCTCGGGAAGTAGTCTACTAGGAAGATTAGGTCGACGTTTATGTCTCCTATGACGGCTACGTCGATGCTTTTATCCATGAGCTCTAACCTCTTTGACCTTCTCCATCAACCTCTTAACCCTAGCCGGATCGACCGGGTTTTGGGTTATCCCCTTAACCTTGAAATACGTTCCCACTATCGCTCCATCGGCATACCTCAACAACTTCTCGGCGTTCTCGGCGGTCAATCCGCTCCCAATTATGACCGGGGTCTCCCCAACCACCTCCTTAACCCTCTTAACCAAATCTACGTCGGGCGCGAACCCAGTCATCCTACCCGTTACGATCAACGCGTCGGCGAGATAGAAGTCGGTCCAGATCGCGTGGGTCTCGGGATCTATTCCAGAGAGCATGACGGCGTGCTTCTTATAGATGTCCGCGAAGAACTTTATGTCCTCCGCGTAGAGAGCTTTTCTCAACCTCATTAGGTCTGCGGCATTCCCGCTATCGATCTCCCCCGTATCCCAGATTAATGCCCCGGTGTAGAGGCATACTCGAATAAACTTCGCTCCAGCGGCCTTGGCTATTCCGAGGGCTATCCTACCACCATTATGAATGGATGTTATTCCAACCGGTACATCAAATGATTTAGCTATCTCCCGCGCCGCAACTGCGTGCGCCGCGATCTCCTCGGGCGGAATCCTCCTACTCGCATAGTATGGTAGATCCCACATGTTCTCAACTATCAGCCCATTAACCCCATTCTCGACGAGGATTCTCGCATCCCTCAAGGCGTATTCGATTACGTCATCCATGCTCCACCCCTCGTATGCCGGCGCTCCGGGAAGCGGTATCAGATGAACCATTCCTATAATCGGCTTATCAACTCCGAACAGCTCTTCCAAGCTCCTTAACCTCTTACCATAGAAGTTTTTAGCCCATTCTGGGATTAGATCATCTACCTTGATATGCAAGGATCTCCTCCCTCCACGAGCTGCAATATAATTAAAGTCTACTTTGCATATTAAAGTATCGCTTTAAGATATCGTTTTGATTCTCTCCAAGATCTTCTCCGCTCTTTCCAGCTCTGTTCTCGAGATCTTAATCAACTTCGGTTTTGGGGCTCGCCTCTTTTCAAGCATCTCCATGAGTTCCTTGATCCACGTCCTCATCTTTGGATGATCTATCTCGATAACCGCAACCAGATATCTTCTCTTCAAGTACTCTTCTATCATGTCTGTGGCCATATCTATCCATGGCTCAGCGCTCTCCTCAGAGATCTCCTGAGGTGGAAGCTTGATCACGCCGTATCCAGACTCCTTTATCAATTCATAGATGATGCTGCTTTGTGGTAGATCGTGGTACCTTTGGGGGTTAATCACGTAGTCTGGGATGACGAACACCTTACAGCTCCTCTTGTCCATGAACTCAATCACCCCTTCAACTTAATCTCCAGCTTTCTCAACGCCTCCTCAATGTCGGCCTTAAACTCGTCTTCCTTTACCCCGATCAATGGGATCGGCTTTAACCCCCTCCTCTCGATCTCGGAGCTCAACTCCTCCATCCAGACCCCCATCTCCTCGACCATCCTATACTCTCCAACATCATCTCTAGGTCTTCCACCCCAAGACGGATTTCTTCCAGTTAGGTTTATGCCGCATGATGGGCTTCCATCAACACCTATTACGGCGACATCATATCCCATGTTCAAGTAATGCTCCATCAAATCCACGGTGGCTTTAGCCAGCCTCATGCAGGTCTTCCTGAATCCTGGGGTGTCGTAGAGGTCTTTTGTACACCACCACCTCCTAACCCCCATATGTAAGATCTCTGGGCATGGGAGTTGCTCGATAACGTATCCTTTCTCCATCAAGAAGTCTACCAATGGACGGAATATTCCTCGATATTGAGCGAATCCTAACGCCTTTGAGTTCTGGTTTAGGAAGCAGTGGGCGATGAAGACGGCCTTCTTATCCACGTTTGGTCGATGATCCGGCGGATATATAAAGATCGACCTCCCCTAATCGTTAAACTTTCCTTATCGGCCTGATCAGCTTCCTCTATAGTCTAAGTTCCTCGAGGATTTCTGGAAGCTTGTGAGCTAATCTAGGAATCGATCTCCTTCGGGATTGCAGATCATCTTCTACTTTATCCTGTCCATGAAGAGCTTAACGAATCTGGGGCCATCAACCCAACAGACTATGTCCGCGTTAGGTTTCCTCTCCGCTTCGGGGATCCACATCCTCCTTTCGGCTATCGTCTGCCCCCTCGTAGCGCCGTCGCCCGTGACCACCATCACCTTGTATGGGGAGACCTTGAATAGACTCTCGTCGACGGCGAAGCCGACGGCCATTGGGTCGTGGAGCTGAATGATCCCGAAGTGCTCGATGAGTTTCTTAGTTATGGCTGTTGCGAACCTCGCGGTCTTGGAGCCGAACTTAGAGAGCTCATCGTAATGTTCTCTCGTCAAAACCGCGCTTGGATCCGTCGTGACGTCAAGTCCGACGGCGGTTATGGCTATCCCCGACTCGAAGACTATCTTGGCCGCTTCGGGATCTACATAGATGTTATATTCGGAGACTGGGGTCGCATTTCCAAACCCGTATTGGGTCACGTTATAAGCTCCGCCCATCATTATCAGCCTATCAACCCTCTTGACGATGTCTGGTTCGAGTAGGATTGCCGAGGCTATATCCGTTAAAGGCCCGGTTGATATCAGAGTTATCTCTTTAGGCTTCGAGTTCATGATGGTGTCTATGATGAACTTGACCCCCTTCTCAGGCCTGGGCTTGCCGGAAGGCATGGGGAGTCCGGCATCTCCGAGTCCATCCGATCCGTGAAACTCTTCCGCGGGTTCATGTTTTCTCAGCAGAGGCTTCGTCTGACCCATGTAGACGGGTATATCCTGTCTTCCAACCACCTCAAGGGCCCTAAGAGCATTTATCACACCCTTACTCGCATGGACGTTCCCGCTCACCACGCTTATCCCAAGGATTTCAAGCTCGGGCGAACGACACGCAAACAGTATCGCAAGCGCGTCATCTATTCCTGGATCCATATCGAGGATAACTTTTCGAGCCGTAGTTAATCACCTCTCTACTCTCGTGAAGACCCGCGCTTATAATTCTTTCGAGCGCATAACGCAACCTTTATAGACGAATTTAATGACTTAATATCTGATCCTTATGGGAGAAGAGGCTCGGGAGAAAAAGGTTGTTCCAACCGGAGCTAAGGTTGTGGCCGCCGTCATGATTCCGGCGATAGCGGCGCTGAACTATGCTGGAGGAGTGGTCGTCGAGGTCCTGAAACTCCCCCTCTGGGGTGATACTTGGGCCACCATGCTCGGAACTCTCATAAGCGGATTCTGGGTTGGGGCGATCGGAGGATTCCTCTACAACATAATCATGGCCTTGACGGTCTGGGGACTTCCAGCATGGGTTTGGGGATTCTGCAATATCTTGATCGCCCTCTTTACATGGGTCGCCATCAAGATGGGGTGGGCCAATATCCGCAAACCCGTGAGGCTCATACCGGCCTGCCTAATCTTCGGCTTCATCTATCCGATCTTCTGTACAATCTTAGGCGTAGGATTATTCGGCGGAGGACCTTCAACCAAGCCGTTGCCGGCGATGGTTTACGCGGCGACGCTCGCCGCGACCAAGAACTTCTGGCTCGCCAACTACGTCCAAAACCTTTCATGCGAGATCCCTGATAAGATAGCTTCATTCATAATAGCCTTGATAATCGCCGACAGGGTGCCGGAGAAATTCAAGTTGATGAGGCGTTAAACTTAATAAGATCTCCCATATTTTTTACCCCAACAGGGGAAGATTTCATGAGCTCGCTCGCGACGAGCATACTTCGAAGAAGTATAGCTGAAGTTGATACTCCCATGCATCGACTGGACCCCCGCGTCAAGTTCCTATTCTTCATCTGGATATCCGTGTGGGCGTACATATTCCTCGACTATACCTTGACGGCAATCTTCTTGATCACGGTGCTGATCCTAACTTTCATAGGTAAGATCTTCAAAAAGACGGTCAAGGCGGTCTCCATAATCGTGGTGCCATGGATGGCCGTAGGGATCCCGATACTCTCAGCCCTCTTCCCATGGAACAAGACCTTGATATATAATGTCCAGCTATTCGGATATAATATCCCCCTATACTATGAGGGGCTCGCGTGGGGGATCGTTTGGCCCCTTAGGATCGGCGTATGCTTGGCGTCGGCCATGTTCTTCCTCTTCACAACCGAGCCGGTGAAGCTGATAGCATTACTATTCAACTTCAGGATGCCCTTCAGATTCATCTACGCGGTTGCAGGCGCCCTCCAATTCACACCAATCCTGTTAGATGATCTTCAGACAATAATCCAGGCGCAGAGGTCGAGAGGTTTGAGAACGGATGTTAGCCTCCTGAAGAGGTTGGCGAATTATCCGGTTCTAATAGTCCCATTAACCCTAAGCACCTTGAATAAGGTTCAGATAAGGGCGATAGCTTTAGAGTCGAGGGGGTTCAGCGCCCCCGTTACGAAGACGTGGCCCTATGATCTAAGCCTTAAACGAAGGGACTACATATTCCTCGCGGGGATTATAGCAACCACGATAATATTCATCTACATCTACCTCGTATACGGCTTCTCGCCGATAAATCATCTTCAGTTCTACATCGCGGCAGGGTGACGCAGTGGTGTCGAATGAACCCATAGTAGTTTATGAGAACTTCTCATACTCCTATCCGACAACACCAAACGCCCTAGTGGACATAAACTTGGAGATCCATCGCGGCGAGATCTTCGGGGTGATAGGGCCTAACGGAGCTGGCAAATCCACCTTCTGCAAGTCTCTAAATGGCCTCGTCCCACACTTCTACGGAGGAACCATGAAGGGAAGGGTTCTCGTCGATGGGATGGATACATTCGAGCACACGACCGCGGAGCTCTCCACGAAGGTCGGGCTCGTATTCCAGGAACCGGAGACGCAGCTCTCCGGCCTCGCCCTCACGGTTGAGGATGAGGTTGGATTCGGATTATCTATGCTCGGGTTTCCGGCCAAGCTGATTAGGCAGAGGGCTAGAGAGGCTCTCGAAAAGGTTGGGCTGAAGGGCTTTGAGAGGAGGTCTCCGTTCGAGCTCAGCGGAGGCGAGCAGCAGAGGCTCGCGATAGCCACGGTCCTCGCGATGAAGCCCGAGATAATGGTCCTCGACGAGCCCGTAGCCCTCCTAGACCCGATAGGGAAATACGAGGTATTATCCGTCATTAAGGAGATCGCGGCTGAGGGCTCGACCATAGTAATAGCTGAGCACGAGATAGAGGAGCTCGCATACTTCGCCGACAGGATACTCGTGTTAAATGAGGGTAGGATGGTCTCCCTAGACAACGCGAAGATGGTTCTGAGCGAGGTTGAAAAGCTTAAGAAGATAGGGGTTGATCCGCCCTCGGTCACCGAGCTCGCATACCTACTCGAACATGACCTTGGGATAAAACTCGAGTATCCGATAACGCTCCCAGAGGCGCTTAAGATATTCGGCGAGCTGATGGAGGGTCGATGATGGGGGAGAAGATAATCGAGGTTAAGGATGTTTGGTTCAAGTATAGTGAGAAGGTGACGGCTCTAAGAGGGGTTAGCCTCGAGGTCGCTCAGGGAGAGAGGATAGCCCTGATAGGCCAGAATGGGAGCGGGAAGACAACCCTCGCCAAGCATCTAAACGGCCTCCTAAAGCCGACGAAGGGAGACGTGATCGTTAAGGGTATGAATACGAAGGAGACGCCAACCCATATACTCACAAACATAGTGGGATACGTCTTCCAGAACCCGGCCCACCAAATATTCACAAAGAGCGTCTACGAGGAGGTTGCATACGGCCCTAAGAACCAGGGACTGAGCAAGGAGGAGGTGGATGAGAGGGTGAAGATGGCCCTCGAGCTCGTGGGCCTATCGGGTTACGAGAACGTCCATCCCTATGACCTGAACTATGGTCAGATGAAGTTGCTCACGATCGCCTCGATAATAGCGATGCAGCCCGACGTATATGTCCTCGACGAGCCCACAAGCGGCCAGGACCACAGGGGTAGGAGGAAGCTTATGAAGCTTATAGATAGGCTGAATAGGGAGGGGAAGACGATAATCGTGATAACCCACGATATGCGCTTCGTCGCCGAGACATCTGAGAGAACCATACTCATGGCGAGGGGGAAGATCATTGGAGATGGACCTACGGAGGAGATCCTCTTAAACACGGAGCTTCTGAGGCAGACCGCGATAAAGCCCCCTCAGATAGTCCAGCTGTGCGAGGGATTGAGGAAGCAGGGAATTGATCTCCATGCACTAACCATCCAAGAAGCCTATCAGGTCCTCAGAAGAAAGCTCGCAGCCTCCTGAGCACCGAAGATCATTCTATAGATGCTGGGAACAAGCTCGCTTCACCTGATGTGGGTATATGCTGGAAGGCTCGGCTAGGATGCCGGCATCCCCGCCAATCCGCTAAGAGGAGCGTTAGTTTCTTCTGCCTCGCCGTTTCCTACATGCCCCCTCCGAGGATTTCTCCACCTTAGCTTCCAACCCTCTCCAGCAAAGGTCCCCTCATGAACTCTTCCCGATACCTGATGATCTGGAATGCATGTTCTCTCCCCCATATAACCATGGAGATCTCCGCGGCTAAAGCTTAATTTTATCCTACGAGATCTGTGATGCTTGATGAGGAGATTTGAGCTCGCCATCAGGAACGGGATAATTTTGACCATGGATAATAGGATGAGGGTCTTCAGGCCTGGAAGCATAGGGATCGATGATGGAGTCATAGAGTATGTTGGGCCGGAGGATGTCAGGGGTGAGACCGAGATAGATGCGAGTAGATGTGTTGTGATCCCAGGGTTGGTTAACTGCCATACCCACGCGGCCATGACCCTATTCAGGAACGCGGTCGAGGATCAGCCCCTGGAGAAATGGCTTAAGGAGTATGTCTGGCCGGTTGAGGAGAGGTTGAAGCCCGAGCATGTGAGGGTTGGGACCAGGGCGGCCTGCGCCGAGATGGCCTTGGCCGGGATAACATGCTTCAACGACCAGTACTTTTACATGGATCAGGTCGCTGAGGCCGCGGTCGAGGTCGGTATTAGAGGGGTTCTATGCGAGGGGATGATCGAGGGATTCGATGAGGAGAAGGGGAGGAAGGCCCTCAAGAGGGGGGTGAGCTTCGCCGAGAAATATAATGGCTGGAGGGGGATGATCTGGACTAGGCTCGGCCCACACGCCGAGTACTCGTGTAGCCTAGAGTTTCTGAGGAACGTTAGGGAGGAGGCGGATAGGCTTGGAGTCGGGATCCACATCCACCTAGCAGAGACGAAGGCGCCGGTCGAGGAGTTCGTCGAGAAGCATGGGAGGAGCCCCGTGAAGGTCTTGGATGAGATGGGATTTTTCAAGGATGATGTCATAATAGCCCACGCGATCTACCTAGACGACGAGGACCTGAAGATACTTTCTGAGAGGAATGTGGCGGTCGCCTACAATCCGGTCTCCAACATGAAGCTCGCCTCGGGAATAGCCAGGGTGGTTGAGATGCTTAGGCTCGGGATCAGGGTTGGGATCGGAACCGACGGACCTGGAAGCAATAACAGCCTGGACCTACTCCAAGACATCAAGATAGGAACCCTCCTCCAAAAGACGAGATACATGGATCCAACGGTCTTGCCTGCCAAGCAGGCGCTGTGGATGGCCACGAGGGGGGGCGCGGAGGCTCTTAACCTCTCAAAGCTAATTGGGAGTATAGAGGTTGGGAAGAGGGCTGATATTGCGGTGATAGATACGAGGAGGATAAGGTATATTCCGGTCAGGGATCCATATACCGCGATAACCTACTGCTCCTCAGGATCCGATGTCAGGGATGTGATAGTTGACGGAAAGATAATCGTGAGAGGTGGAGAGCTTCAGACGATGGATCCTCAAAAGATCGTTGAAGACCTTGAAGGCGCCGTCCAAGAATTGTTCGCGGAGTAATCGAACATGGAATGTGGTCGGCGGATCGCTATTAGATGCGGCCGATGAAGAGGCTTGGGAATCTCTCCTTAAACTCCCTCAAAATTTTCTCGGCTTCGTGACAGGCGAGCTTTGGGAAGTAGATATATGCATCTCTAATATGTATGGTTGACTTGATGTTTGGGCATAGGATCATGTCAGCGGTATCCTTTAGCAAGCTTATTCCATCCTTGAATCCGGTTGGGGCCGCCGCGATCACCTTCCCATCCCACCGCCTCCTCACACTCTTGATAGATGTGAGCATGGTGTATCCGGATGCTATTCCATCGTCAACCAAGATCATCGTCTTGTAGCATGATATGTCCGCAACCCTTGGCCCAAATCTCCTTAACATATCATCTATCTTCCTCCTCGCCGATCTAAGCTGCTCCTCGATGACTTCTCGAACAATGTTGAATCGCTTCACGTTCTCCCAGTTTATCTCCAGTACTCCGTCAAGGCTTAGGGCGCCGAATCCCATCATCCTCTCCCAAGGGATTAATAGCCTCGCGACGATCATCAAGCCTAAGCCTATGTTCAGCATCTCAGCCATCGTGACCCCTACCGGAACCCCGCCGTTTGGAATCGCCGCCAAACAGGTATTCTCATCGACGAGATCTTTAATCATCTTCGCTAAGATCTTGGCCGCGTGAACCCTATCCCTGTAAATCTTCAGCCTACCCCTCAAGCTCGTCCTCTCAATTATCTTGGCGGCCAATTCATGTATGAAATGCTTTAAGACGCTTTAAGTCTAGGGGTAAATGGATATAACCTGTCTTGATGTCTCGCAAGTTGTATGGTGGAGGTTGAGCCTGTTCACGGCCAAACCTTCTTCACCCTAAGCATGGATGATGTCTTCGGCCAGATACTGGTCTTCGACTACTTTGACCCCGGAAGATACTATTACCGCCTACTCGAGGATGAGGGTGGCTATAGGAGGGAGATGGATAGGCTCCTCAAGAACATGAACTCGCTGCTATCGAGGGAGGCGATACTGATAAATGGCGAAAGGGTTTCGGCCGAGGCCTTAACGATCAACCTAGACTTCCGGGGAGCGGCCGAGAGTCCTGTGATCTCATTCTACATAGAGTTTCGCGGAAAACTCTTCCGTGGGGGGAGAAACGTCTACGAGTGCTTCTATGATGAGGGTGTGGCCGAGTATGATTATGAGGTGTACTGGTTTCTCCCAAGGGGCTCTAGGATAGTCGAGGTCGAGACATCGACGGATTACGAGGTCTTTGGTGAGAGGTTTCTGGTCATGTGGGCTAGGAGGGGGGATCACTACTCGGGCCACGAGAAGATCGTGTTCACGCTTCCCCAGCCTCAATCAATTTCTTAATCTTCTCAAGCTTCTTCCTACCGAGGGTGTGGGTTGGCTTCTCGGGGATGATCCCCTCAGGCCTATAGATCAAGACCATTATCAGGGCTGTTCCGAGGAGGAGGTACTCAAGCCAAACAACGTCGAATGGAAGGAATGGTTGGAGGCTACTCTTATAGAATATTATGAGCTTTCTGAGGGTGACGAATAGGGTTGCTCCAAGCAAGGTCCCGAAGTTGTTGGCCGCCCCGCCTATCACGACCATAACCCAAGGCCAGAAGGTGTAGCAAACCCTATCATAGCCTAACGCGGTTACGCTTCCGGAGAGGAATGCGTAGAGCGCTCCACCCACCGCACCTATCGCTGACCCTATCATTAGGGTCTTCATCCTAAGCCTCACGATATCCTTTCCATATGCCTCGGCAACGACCTCATTATCTCGCATCGCCCTGAGAGTCCTTCCCACCGGAGACCTGCCGAGAAGTTCGGCGTAGATGAATATTATTATAGCGACCGCGATTATCACAGATGTCGCCAAGACCTGCCGCAATTCCCCTCCAATCCATCTAAACGGGTCTGGGACGGAGATTCCAAGCGTCCCACCTATCAAGTCCCTATAATTGTAGCCTATCATCCTCAGGATCTCTGCCATCGCTAGGAGGGTTATCGCGAGATAGTCCTCCCTAAGCCTGATCGCCGGATAGGATGCTATGAATCCCAGGATCGCCCCGACCGCGGCCGCCAAGATCAGCGAGACTACGAGCATGGCCATGGACATGAGAGGGTTCGCCCCGAGAACGTTTCCGAGGGCATACATGACCTTCGCGTTCTCATCTACGTAGTCGTATTTCCCGAGCAAACCGTAGATGTATGCGAGAACCCTACCGGGAAACGCTCCTATGAAGAACGCTCCCCCCGCCACGGCCAGAAGCTTCCCGAAGTTCGGAATTCCGGCATATCCAAATTCGATGTTCAGGCTTAGGGAGATTATTACGAATATACCGAGGAGCGCGAGTAGGTCTATTATGAAGGTTAGGGCGAGCGATATCATCTCCTAAACCTCCTCAAGAATCTCAAACTGATTCCGGTCAGACCCCTTGGGGCGAAGAGGAGAGTTATCGCCATTATGGTTAAGGGTATTATTGGACGATATGGCGCTATCCAGGTTCCAACCGTGAGCGAGAGATATCCCGTTCCCAGAACCTCGGCCATTCCGATCAAGATTCCCCCCAAGAACCCCCCATAGATATTCGTCAGCCCGCCGACTATGCTCGCCGCGAATACGCTCACGATGAGCCTCGCCCCAATATCAGGATTGCACATAAGCCAGAGCGGGAGCAGGGCTCCGGCCATCCCGGCCAATCCTCCAGCTATAAGCCATGAGACGGCGTAGGTTAGGTTGACGTTTATTCCAACAACCCCGGCCAGGGCCGGGTTCTCTATCGCCGCCCTCATAGCTATCCCAAACCTAGTCTTCGTGAGTAGGAGATGCAGTAGGGTTATCACTAGAACGGCTGTCAGGGGTGCGACTATGAAGACGCATGGCTGATGGAGTATCTCGAAGTCATAGGATTTGAGGATATAGAGTCTGGTTGAGATCTTATAAGTTTTATTGAGGTAGTCTGCGAGGATATTTATCAGGGAATACAGGATCATGTCGTAGCCTATGGTCGCGATCATCAAAACTATATAGGATGCTCCCCGATCTAGGAGAGGCTTGAGAATTACTTGGTAGAGGATTAGGGCGAGAAGCCCTCCAAGAATGAATCCGAAGCCCATCGAGAGATACGGATTTATTTTTAAGATCTTGACCAAGATCAGGGTTGTATAGGTTGCCATGGCCGCGAAGCTCCCGTGGGCGAAGTTCGGGACCTTGGTGGTCATGTAGGTTAGGGTTAGGCCCGTGCTGAGTAGGGCTAGGAGGCATGAGAAGACCGTCGCATCCCTGAGCATCGGAGGAATCATCTTCCCACCATCATTTACTCAAAGGCTCAGAATGCTTCTAAAATATGAGTATTTGCGCCGATTTTTCGGAAAAAATTTATAAACAATCGAAAAACTCCAAAAACAATCAAAGGTGGTGGGAAAAGGTGAGAAGGAGATTCGGCGTATCAACCACCGTAGCCATCGCAGCTGTAGTCGTCGCCATACTGGTCGGGATAGGGATAGGGATAGCGGCGGCGCCGTCCATAGTTGCGCCTGCGATGGTTACAACGACGGTGAGCGTTGAGAAGACGGCTACCGTCACGTCCACTGTTGAGAAGACGGTTACTGCTGGAGCTGGGGGACTGACGGGTGAGATACCTATTGGAGCACTCCTACCCTTAACCGGGGTTCTTGCGAGCTTCGGTCAGAATAATAAAGTGGCGGCGGAGATAGCTGTTGAGGAGGTCAACGACTTCCTTGAGAAGATGGGAGCTGGATGGAGGCTTAAGCTATACGTCGAGGATACCGAGACTAAGCCCTCGGTGGCACTTGAGAAGCTCATGGCCCTCCACTCGAAGGGGGTGAAGGTGGTCATAGGTCCTATGGCGAGCGCTGGCGTGAAGGCTCTTAAAGAATACGCCGACTCCAATAAGATACTGGTCGTGAGCCCATCATCGACATCTCCAGCCCTAGCCAT
>NJEK01000041.1 GCA_002255105.1 Candidatus Wolframiiraptor sp. EX4484-121 | reverse complement strand
CAGGAGGCGAGGGCGGCGGTCGAGTATTGGAGGGAGGAATATGAGAAGTTATTGGAGAGGAGGAGGCTCGAAGATGAGAGGAGGAGGCTTGAGCTCGAATATGCCTGGGCCCTCGTCTCCGAGGCTGAGTCAGCGATCAGGGGTGAGAGGGTTGAGACTAAGGAGAAGCCTCAGGAGATACTTGAGGAGATCAAGGTGATAAACCTCAAGATAGCCTCGCTCGGAGAGGTCTTGGAGGAGGCCGAGGACATGTACCTGGTCGCTGACTCAAGGTATCGCGAGACCGAGATGAAGTCTAAGGAGGTTGAGGAGAATCTGCGCAAGGCCCTCGAGGAGGTTGAGTATAGGAAGGAGCTTTGGAGACGGTTTCTGAGAGAGTTGATGAGGGAGGTTGAGCCGCAATTCAACTCAATCCTCTCGACGGTTGAGGGAGCCGGTAGGATCGTGTTAAAGAATCTGGAAGATCCGGAGAAGGCGAGCATAGAACTCTACGTCGGGTTTAGGGGGACGGAGCCCACGCTCCTAAACGCCCACACCCACAGCGGCGGCGAGAGGATAGTCGGGACCCTCGCATTCCTCCTAGCCCTCCAGAAATACGTCAAGTCTCCATTCAGGGCTGTCGATGAGTTCGATGTCCATCTAGATCCGCTCAACAGGGAGAGGATGATGAAGCTCCTGATCTCGACGGCTGAGAGCGAGGCGAGCACACAATACATCATAATAACCCCTGGAAGATTCTCAGTTGAGGGGGATGTCAACGTTCTGCTGGTTCAGAACGTGGGTGGGAGGTCGGTGATAGGGAGGTATGGCGAATGAGGAAGGTGGTAGTCGCTAGGGAGGAGCTTGAGCGGATAATCAAGTTATGTGAAAACATCGAGAGGAGGGGGTTAGATCCATTCACCGTGAATGTGCGAGAACTATTGGAGAGGCTTAGGAGGATGGTTGAGGAGAATCCGGATCTGGACCACTACGTCATCGACGCCGAAACCCTCTACAGGATCTCAGCCCTGATCGCCCTCCAACATAAATGGCTTAGGGAGAAGGCTAAGGCCCTATTCATCGACGCCCAGATGATCTCGACCAGGCTCGTGGCCATGGATAAGAAGACGCTCGTTAAGGCTTTCCTGAAGGCTTGGCGTCCGATAGTCTCGCTTGAGCAGATGACCCCCCAGAGACTTAGACAGGGATTGGAGCACTTCCTCTCACTCCCGCCCAGAGGTAGGGGAAGGGAGTTCGGCTGGAAGATAACCGATAGGGAGATGGAGCTGATTAAGGCGAGGCTTGAGCTCGAGGAGAAGGCGATGATGGAGAAGATCAAGGCGCTCCACCACGAATTGCTTAAGAAATTTGAGGAAGAGGGGAAGGCGCTGGACTACTGGGAGTTCGTCAAGGGAAAAGACTTCGATGAGACATTTGAGCGAGCATATCTCCTAAGCTTCCTGATAACCGAGGGATACGTCGACGTTAAGAGGAATCCGTTAAAGAATGAGGTGAAGCTCATACCCCATAGAGAGCAGGTTAAGCGGAAGTCCCCAACCTCCCTCGTCATAAGCTTGAGGGGTGAGGCTGGATGAGCGGGGAGGAGAGCTTTTCGAGGAGGTTGATGATAGCGGCCACCATGCTCCTATTCAAGAGCCATCGAAGACCAGGGGTCAGGGGCTGGGAGCTTAAGCATAGGCTTGGGAAGAATTACATGAGGGTCATAGACGCTCTAAACTCGAAGCTTAAGCAGCTGGGTTTGGAGATCAAGACCGTCTTCGAGGAGGGTGAGGAGGACAATCTAGATAGGGCGAGATTCTATGTGGTCTTATCCCATCCATTGACGATGTCCGACCTGGCCGCGGCTGGATGGAGGATAGATGAGGTCGCAGCCCTCTCCATAACCCTATCGATCCTATCGAGCAGAGGAGGTAAGGCGCCATTACGGGATGTCTTAGAGGTCTTGGAGACGAAGTTCCCCAGGTGGAAGGCCGAGTCCTATCTCGAGAGAGCGATTAGGAGGGGATACATAGAGAGGCTTGAAGACGACGTATTGACGATAGGCTGGAGAACGAGGGTTGAGGTCGAGCAAAAGGCCCTATTGAAGGCGGTCCTAGAGGCCCATGAGGAAAAGGAAATAAGATCGGATTAGGATCTTACAGATGCGGCGTGCGGCCCACAGCTAGGCGGGGATGATGGCCACCCCTGCTGGCTGAGGTTGATGAGATCCTCGATCTCTGACCCAGTTCCAATCTTTAGAATCTGTTGATAGATCTTTTTCAGAATCCCGGAGACGATATTTGGAGATTCTCAGATCAGATTCCAGGATATTCTAATCGCTCGAACATATTCTCCAAGTATTTCCAGATTTTTCTAGAATAGGAAGAGCTAAAAATCCTCACCGATATTTAATTGTCGGTGGTCAGACGTGATGGATGTTAGACATAGTCTTAAGGTCATACTCCTCCTGAGCGTAAACATAGCCTTAATCGCGATCTTGATAATAGCGGGATTCGTGATCTGAGGACAAGCATAGCATTCCGCATATGCATCATTTTTCCACGTTTCCGGCTTTAGGCATCCTGGATTTGAGGAGTATCGACGCGGGGATAGTCCGAAGATAACTTCTTTTAGCAACTTAGGTCTTAATCTTCCCATGGATTTGGAGCGAGCCGCGGGAGAGCGATACTTTCAGAGGGTCCTCGAACTGATGGATAAGCATCACAAACTCTTCAAGCACGTGATCCCCCTGATAGCCAGCGAGAATATCCCAAGCCCAGCCGTTCGAGAGGCCCTGGCATGCGATTTTGGGAACAGATATGCCGAGGGATGGCCTGAAGAGAGGCTCTACGCCGGCTGCAGATATATAGATGAGGTTGAGAAGATAGCCATAGAGCTCGCGAAGAAGGTCTATGAGGCTGAGTTCGCCGATGTGAGGCCGATCTCAGGGGTCGTGGCGAATCTGGTGGCATACACGGTCTTCGCGGAGCCCGGGGATCTCATGATCGCCCTCCCAATCCCATATGGGGGGCACATAAGCCATGGTAAACAGAAGTGGGGTGGAACCGCCGGGGTCGTCAGAGGCCTTAAGGTGGATAGATACGAGTTCGATGAAGAGAATTATGAGATAGATGTCGATGCGACTAGGAGGAGGATAGAGAGGAAGGGGTTGAGGCCAAGGTTATTCATGCTAGGCGCCAGCGTCTTCCTATTCCCACATCCAGTCAAGGAGATAGCGGAGCTCGCTGCGGAGTTTGATGCTAAGGTCGTCTACGACGCGGCCCACGTCGCGGGCTTAATCGCCGGAAAGGTCTTCCAAGACCCCCTGAGGGATGGGGCCGACATGGTAACCCTCAGCACCCACAAGACGCTGGCAGGCCCGCAGCATGGGATGGTCCTCTCATGGAATAGATATGCTGAAGCCATTAAGAGGGTGGTGTTTCCGGGACTTCACTCAAACCATCACCTCCACGCGGTCGCCGGGGTCGCCATAGCCTTGGCGGAAGCCCTCGCATTCTATCGAGAGTATGCCCGTAAGATCGTCGAGAACGCCAAGACCCTCGCTCAGGCCCTATATGAGCGGGGAATAAAGGTCCTATACGAGCATAGGGGGTTCACTGAGTCCCATACGATTATAGCGGATGTGAGCGAGTATATGAACGGGTTGGAGGCAGAGAAGCTTCTTGAGAGAGCCCATATAATTCTGAACCGCAACCTGATACCTAAGGATTATAGGCTTAAGACCGATTACCGGGCTCCGAGCGGGATAAGAATAGGGGTTCAGGAGGTTACGAGGCTTGGAATGGGTAAGGGCGAGATGGTCGAGATAGCCGAGCTCATAAAGAAGGTTCTAGTAGATAGAAAGCCCCCGGAGGAGGTAGCTAAGGAGGTTGTGGAGCTGCGCAGGGACTTCCAGCACGTGAAATACGCTTTCACGTCGGAGACCGAGGCATACGAGCATGTGCCGATAAGGTGATGGGAAGATTTTAGAGGAAGGCTTTCTCGATAGAATGCTTATGGAGAAGGGCTTAATGCCAAGCTCCCTCCATTATTGGGTGGGAGATTGACGATGGTAAGGATCGGGCTGATAGGGAAGACTAATACGGGGAAGACGACCTTCTTTAACGCGGCGACCCTCGGAACGGCCGAGATCTCAACCTACCCATTCACGACTAAGCAGCCGAACTATGGGGTCGGATACGTCTTAACCCCAGGGCTTATCAAGGGCGCCTGGGCGGGGAAGGGGCTTGGAAACCAGTTCCTCGCGGTCGCCTCACAGTCAGACGCCCTCCTCCACGTAGTCGACGCGAGCGGAAGCGTCGATGAGGAGGGTAGGCTGACCGAGCCTGGGACTGGCGACCCGCTCGCAGACTACTACGACATCGAGGAGGAGCTCGTGATGTGGTTCATGAAGCTCATAGACCGATCGACCGATAGGATAATTAGATCTTTGAGGAAGGGGAAGGAGCTCCCGGAGGCCATGGAGGAGGTCTTGATGGGGGTTAAGGTGAATAGGGAGCATATAAGGCAGGCCCTGATCCGGAGCAATCTCGAGAAGAAGGACTTCGAGAACTGGACTCCGATGGATGATAAGAGGTTTGCGACTGCCTTAAGGGAGGTCTCCAAGCCAACCCTGATCGTCGCGAACAAGATGGATCTGGATACGGCTCCGGAGAACTTCAAGAGGCTTAGAGACCAGCTGATGGATAAGATAGTGATTCCATGCAGCGCCGAGGCCGAGCTGATCCTGAGGAGGGCTGAACAAAGGAAGCTGATAAGATATATTCCAGGAGAGGAGGAGTTTGAAATAATCGATGAATCCAGCTTGACGGAGAGGCAGAGGTGGGCGCTGGACTTCATTAGGAAGAGGATTCTAGACGAGTATATGAGGACCGGAGTTCAGTTCGCGCTGAACGTCGCCGTCTTCAAGCTGCTGAAGATGAACGCCGTCTACCCGGTCTACGACGTCCAGAAGCTATCCGATAGACATGGAAACGTCCTCCCAGATGTTTATCTAATGCCCGATGGAGCGGATGTCAGAGAGCTCGCCAAGGTGATTCACAGCGAACTGGCTAAAGGCCTCCTCTACGCGATCGACGCGAGGACGGGTCTCAGACTCCCCGCGAACTACAAGCTGAAGGATCGGGACGTATTATCTGTGGTCTCGACGACGAGGAGGGGCTAATCCTCGACCGGAACTATGAAGTATGAGATGTAATCTTCTCCACCTCTCTTCCTGAAATCTAGCTTAACCCTCATCCCCCTCCTCAACCTCCTAAAGTCATTACAGAGAACCCAGGCCAATACATTGAATCCGTCGTCAAGCCTCGCCACGCCGAGGACATAATCCGGGTATTTTTGATAGCTTTCAGGCTTAACCTTAACAACCGTATATGTCAGTAGCCTTCCATGGCCGTTAAGCTCGATCCACTCCACCTCACTCGACCCACAGTTCGGGCAATATGCCTGAGGGGGGAAATATCTCTCTCCACAGTTCTTGCACTTGGTCGCTAAGAGCTTCCCCTCCCTTAATGCCTCGAAGAAGCGCTTAACCCCAGACACCGGTATCTTATATCTCAATCTCAGCTCCCTTACATCGATCCAGATGGGCTTCCCGGTCTTCTTATCCTCCTCGATCGGCAGATACCCCTCCTCAGACTCATCCATCATTGAGATCTAGTTGGAGTGGCTCAATTTATGAATATTCATCGAAAACATTTTTCATAATCCCATGAGCAATACCGGTGAGACATGTGGAAGTCGTCTCTCGCGGTGGCGTTGGTAGCGCTTCTATGCTCAGCCATATTAACGGTTAGGGTTTATCCGATGGTGGATGAGCCGATAAGGTTTAAGAGGGTTTTGGTGGAGTTCGACAGGGAAGTGGATCTAACCCCATTTCTTGGAGAGTTTGAGGTAAGCGGGGTCATCGGCGATCTAGCATCCGTGAAGATCTCTGAGGATATGCTTAGGAAGCTGATTAAAGATGGGGTGATAAGATCCGTCTGGAAGCCTAAAAAATATCGTTTGATGCTCGACGTGAGCGTCTCCGAGATCCACGCACCGGAGGTTTGGGAGGGATTCAGGGATGTTATAGGGAGGCAGGTCAACGGGTCGGGGATAGTGATCGGGATAATAGATACGGGGATAGATTATAGGCACCCCGACTTCTGGTTCCCAAATGGATCCACGAAGATCCTAAGCATCTGGGATCAAACGATTGATGGGAAGCCTCCGAGAGGATTTAAGTATGGATACGAGTGTTCGAGGTCGGAGATAGAGGCTGGGAGATGCCCGGAAAGGGATGAGATGGGCCATGGGACTCACGTGGCCTCGATAGCGGCCGGATCAGGTCTAGCCTCGTATAGGGGAGTTGCGCCTGGAGCCTACCTCATAGTCGTCAAGACAGGCTACCCCATATGTGGGGGTCTTAGGTGGTTCATGGAGGAGGATAAGATACTCGATGGGATCTCCTATATCGTTGAGAAGGCAAGGGAACTCGGATTAAGACTCGTAATAAGTCTGAGCCTCGGATCGGATAATGGGGGCCACGATGGACATGCCCCGCTTGAGAAGGCGATAGACGAGCTCACGGATGAGGGCGTGATCTTCGTCGTCGCCGCCGGGAACTCCGCCTCGGACCAGATACACTCGATGGGAGATCTAGCTGCTACGGGTGAGGTTGAGGTTAGGTGGATTCTCCAGCCAACGACCAGGGAGTTCGACCTCTCCTACGTCACGGAGCCCGACGATGAAGTTAGATTCAGCCTTAAAACACCCTATGGGATCATCGAGGGGAGGGAGGTTGAGAATTATAGGATTGGAGACTTAATCATTAACATCACCCTAAACTCCTACGACTCTGGAAGGGATTGGGAGATAGCTGTGAGGAGTGTTAAGGGATATCTATCAACCCATGGATGGGCTCTTACGATCGAGCCTATCAAGCTAAATGGGACTGCTGTCTGGCATAGCTGGATAAGCAGCGATACATGCTCCTTCTCGAGGGAGAGGTTCATAGCTGGAAGCGGATATAACATAACTGAGAGCTATACGGTCACGGTTCCCGCGACGGCGAGGAAGGCGATAGCTGTTGGAGGATATGTCTCGAAGAACTCATGGTATGTGAATGGAAGGCTCATCTCAACCGGACTTGAACTGGGAAGGCTTCTATACTTTAGTGGGAGGGGGCCGAGCAGGGATGGGAGAATAAAGCCCGATCTGGTCGCACCCGGCTCGATGATAGTTGCGGCCAAGCCCATCGAGGGTCTTTCTCCAAACATCAACGCCAGCAACTATTACACAGCTAGGCATGGAACCAGTATGGCGGCCCCGCACGTCGCCGGAGCAATAGCTCTAATGCTTCAACTATTTCCAAATGCTTCTTTCGATGAGATTTACAGCGCCCTAACATACTCGGCTAGATGGGAGGGCTTCATGGGCAGCAGGAGGCCATCGAATGACTGGGGTTGGGGGAAGCTTGATGCGAGAACGATCTACAAGCTCAGGGTCGAGGTTTCGGGATTGCCCGAAAACTTGTCTACAGAGGTCTCGGTAGACGGTCTACGATTCGAGGTCTCTTCAGAGAGCCCGCTGACTATACCATTCCTCAATGGTTCAAAGCATAAGCTCATAGCCCGGAGAGAGACCCCGATAAGCAGTTTAAGCATGTATAGATTAGAGACTGATAACGAGTTCATCGTGAATAGATCGATGAATGTGGTCTTAAGATACGATGTTTGGCACTACCTCAACGTTAGGTCACCATATGGGGGGACTGAGGGGAGCGGATGGTATAGAGAGGGTGAGGAGGCGTGGTTCTTCGCTCCAGCATCCATAACTCCGCCGACATACGATATTCTATTCAAACCGGTTTTGAGATTGAGCTATTGGATCACCGAGGATGGGAGAAAACTTCATCATCCGAGGATCTTGATGGATAGACCTCATACGGTAACGGCCGTATATTCTCCCGACTACGGTATAATGATTCTCTCGTGGCTCACCATAATTGGTGGATTGTCCGCGATAATCATAATATTTAGGAGGCGCTATCGAGGAGGTCGGAGGAGAGTTGAGGGAGGCAAAGTATCTGGTCAAGGTTCATGAGGCTAAGAGGGCTTTAAGAGTCGATAAGGAGATCGAGGAAGCCGTTAAGGGGGCTCTTGGGCGGAAGATGATTAGGAAGATGAAGAGGGAGTATGTTGAATGCCCCGTCGCGAATAGGAGGGTCTCATTCCTAGAATGCTTCACATGCATCTCCTTCATCAGGAGGGTCAAGGGAATCGTCCACTGCTCCGGCGAGGGCTTCGGACGTAAGCTGTGATCAAATAGTTAAATATGATGATGAGAGCTGATGCTCCGATGCTTAAGGATAATAGGCTGACGAAGACGGTGAATAGATTATTCTCCGGGAAGCTAGTCCTCCTGGAGACGTCTATCATGTTGATGATCCTCTCGATAGGATTCCTCATCAGGATCTTCCCATTGAGGTGGGGTCTCTATCTAACCGAGTTCGATCCGTGGATGCAGTATAAGGAATTCATGTATATCGTTAGGAACGGTTGGATAGGCTTCATAAAGTTCTTCTCATGGCATGACATGACCTCGTGGTATCCGTTCGGGAGAGATGTTGGGAGAACGGCGTTCCCGGGGCTTCCGTTCTTCGCCGCCTTCATTTACCACTCCCTACACGGCCTTGGAATAGAGTTGAATCCACTTGAATTAGCCGCATTCATCCCACCACTCTTATCGATGGTCGCTATAGTCTTCGCATATCTTCTGGGAAGGGAGCTCGGAGGAAAGCCTGCGGGATTATTCTCAGCATTCCTACTAGCCTTGAGCAGGGCGCACGTCGAGAGAAGCCTGCTCGGATGGTTCGACGACGAATGTATCGGGATTCCCTTGATGCTGATCGGGATCTGGGCGTATATCCAGGCGATAAAGGATGAAAGATCTTGGAAGGGGTCGATAGCGTATTCGATCGTCTCGGGCTTCTCGTTGGGCTATCTCTCGGCGAGCTGGGGGGCGGCCAAGTTCCCATTAACATACATCCCCTTGATAACCGTGATCCTGGCACTATTGGGGAGATATAGGAGGAGGCTATTGACATCATTCGCATTAACATTCGCCATCTACGCCGCCATATCGGTAATGGTTCCAAAGCTTGGAATAAGATACTTGTTCGAGACGACGCTCCTCTCGGGATTCGCCGCGCTCATAATCTTAATCTCCTTCGAGCTCTCGCGGATGCTTCCGGGAGGGAGGCATGTGAGGAGGCTTCCATACTATGTCGTGGGCGTGGGGATCGCCGGCTTCATAGCCCTGATAGCTCTCGGCCTAGCAAATCTCCCAGGATTGAAGTTCTTCAGCGTCGTCGTCCCAACCCTAAGATCGAGGCTCCCTATAGTGATCTCGGTGGCGGAGAATCAGATCTCGACCTGGGCCATAATGTTCTCCGATGCTGGATTCCAGCTACTCCTAGCCCTGTTTGGATTCTACTATGCCCTGAGGCGGAGGGCTGACGAGGATCTGATCTTAAGCGGGTATGCCATATTGACGATATACTTCTCATCAACCATGGTTAGATTATCGACCATAATGGCCCCGATGGTGGCCGTGATGGCAGGCTTCGGGGTGACGGAGATTATAGAAGGCTTCTCTAGAAATCTTAAGCTCCTAACCCGCGCGAAGGCTAAGGTCAGGCCCATAAGCATCGAATACTACGTCTTAACCCCCCTACTCATCGTCGGCCTGCTCACCGTAAACTTCATTCCAAGCGCCTATGGATTCAGGTACTCGATCTCGGCGATAGACTCCGGATACACGCCTCAAACCATAGTCTCGGCGAGCACCCCGCTTAGGATGAAGCTGGATGCGTGGCTTAATGCCCTTGAGTGGATGAGGAACAACCTCCCGGAGGATGCGGTCGTGGCCTGCTGGTGGGACTATGGATACTGGGTCACGATCCTGGGGAATAGGACTAGCATAGTAGATAACGCGACCCTAAACTCAACCCAGATAGGTGAGATAGCATACGCCTTCATGTCGAATGAGACCGTGGCTTACAGGGTCTTCAAGAAGTTCGGCGCAACCCACGTCTTGGTCTTCGTCACCCACTACATACAAGCTCGGACCGGCGGTGCAATGATAATGAGGCTCCTATCATATGGAGATGAGGCAAAGTGGATCTGGATGCTTAGGATAGCGAATCAGGAGGGCCATCACTTCAATGAGAGTGAATATATAAGCGAGCGTGGAGTACCCACCGAGAAGTTCTGGTATGAGACGACCATAGGCCAGCTAATACCATACAAGCCCAGGACGGTGGCGGGTGGCATAACGTCCCACGTCTATGAGCCTCCAAACCTAAAACACTCTCCCTCTGCCTCTGAAGCATCCGCTCATATCCCCTCTGAACCTCCTCCAAGATCCTCCTATGCTTCTCTATCTCCTCGTCAAGCCTCTCAAGATCGACCTTGAATCCCAATCCCTTCGCCAGGACCGTTATCAGCATCCTCGCGGAGATGGGGTCTGGGAAATAGGTTACAACCTCTGAGACTAGGATGCATGCGTGGCCCGTATCTCTCATGTAGAGCATGAGTAGGTAGGAGGAGAGCTTATCGGCCGGAATATTATCTAGATTTGAGAGGATCCTGGCCCCGGAATCCAAGAACCTTCTCACATCATCCGGATTTGAGGAGGCGACGAAGACCGCCCTCTCACCGGTTATCCTGGAGCTGGATAGGAGATAGTAGTTCACAGCCCCCCTCTCAACCAGGAATCTGTGAAGCTTGCTGGCGATCAGGTATCCTCCCTCCTCGCTCTCTATCGGGAAGTTTCTGGAGATGAAGACGAGCTTCAAGTCACCATCTCTATGCAGGTATAGATTTATGCTTGGGTGGGAGGCCAACCCCTCATCGACTATGCTGACGTGGGGGAAGTGTAGAGACTTCACCTCCGCTATCTTGACGGGCTTAAGGGTCTCGACCAGATAATTTATGGCGATCAAGCCGGCCGCCCCTAGGCTTGGAGATGCCTCGATAACGTGCGCCCCCCTTAAGTCGGCGCGCTCGCCGGCCTCGGTTAAGACTATCTTGACGCCATCACGATCCAAGGGTTCTCCCAAGAGCTCTCAGCCCAACTATCCCTAAACCCCCTCATATTTAGAGTTAGAGGTATGGCCCCACGTTCTTACTCAATACCTTCATTAAATTAATAATTTAAATTTTTAGGCGATGAGCAGGAACTTCTTAAGCAAGCGACGATAATCTCAACTCGGTGTGAGCTATTAGAAGAAAAAGAGCAGTTTTAGAAATAGAGGAAATGAATTGCGCATCCATGTGCTTTAAGGCTGGTGACACCTGTAACGATTGCCGTCGGGATGGGTAAAGCGGGTAGAACGTGATCCTCTCCTCAAAAAAGAAGGTGCTTGAGATCGTACACAGCCTAGACGTAGTCATATTTGATAAAACAGGCACCCTTACAAGAGGAAGTCCTTGCATTACAGATATTATTTCGTTCAACGGCCACAATGGCGAAGAGATGTTAAAGCTGGCAACGATCGCGGAGAAGAGGTCAGGTCACTCCTAAGCGATTCTATGTTGAAGAAAGTAGATGCTGGTGCTGTACCGATCCCGAGCAATACTTCGCTCTCTTCCCTAAAGATCTTCAAATCAAGATTGGGGAAAATCAATCTCTCACAGTCGAGTATCCGTAAACGGTAAGAGGTGTGAGCCAGATAAAGAAGAGGAGGAGAGGGAGGGTCTAGGCGGTATGGCCGCCATAGTAGCCCCGCAACAAGCTATTTCGGTCCCCGGATTCAGGCATAAGAGCCCGCCAGGGCCACTAATATGAGCAGACGGGGCGTTACCATGGCTTTAGCCCCTGCCTAGATCCCGGCGGGCTCAAGCTCCCGCATTAGGTTTGTCAACTTCCTCAGGGTCGCCCGCAAACCGCAAATCCTTAAGCCTCGGCGGAAACCTACCCTCCCTACGAACTATCGACGTCGCCAACATCACCAAGTATCTCCTAACCCTTCCACTACACCTCTTAGCACCCCTCCTCCCAGCCTTGTAAAGTCCAAGATATCTTATCGCTTGATGATAAGATAATCGCTTCAAGTAGACGGCCAGACCCATCAGCCCAGTTAAAGCATAGGTGTCCTCCCCATCTAATCCCATCCTCTTCGCAACCTCTCGAATCCACGGCATCAGCTTAAAGCCTCTATCAACGATCTCCCGTCGAACCCTCTCTAATAGCTCCTTCACCTCTTCAACCTCATCCACTTGCATACCCATCATCTCCATCTTCTCAAGCCTATCAACAATCTTAGCAATAGTAGCTTCCTTCGTAAGCAAAGGTCTAAGCTCAACATCCACGATTCCAATCCGCTTAAACCACTTATGCAGATTACCTTTAGCGACGCCTCTCTCATAGACCTTCCACAGAACGTAGGCATCTCCAAAGTCCGTCTTCCTAACTTCCTCAGTCTTGAACCTCTCTTTCAAGCCGTCCCTGAACCGCCTTCTCAACTCCCTCCACCTCCATGGCCTAGTAAAATGATAGACTCTACGGCCATCAACGATAAGCTCTCTCAATTCGCTCCAAATTCCTGGAAACAATAGAGAATCTAAGTAAATGTCGTCATAGTCCTTGAGATCCGCTAGCTTATCCTCCTCAAAGAACCTATCGGTTAAAGGATCATAGCATGCATGCGGCTTACTGTTCCACGCCGTATCAACGAACACCCTCCTAACCTCGGCACCATCCTCACCCATCCATTATCCCTCCAGCTGGAGAGGCCCGTAGAACAAGAATCCCCAACCCACGATAAAGCACCCCAACAAGCCCACCAACCACATCGGAGTATCTCCCTCCTGAACTCGTCGAGCCTCCAGCCCATAATCCATTAACCCGGATAAAAGGGTTTGAGGCATGACCGAAAATAGACATATCCAAGCCAAATACCTCGAGGACTCGGATGAGGAGCTTAACGGAGGTTGTGGAGCATTATATTCCGAGGCATAGGAGATGGGAGTGTAAGCACGGAAACAAGCTTAGGAGCAAGGCTTCATTGGTGAAGGCCTGGCTCGATGATGAGATAAGCTCAGAGGATCTACTAGAGGCCACGAGGATTAAAGCTATTTTCCACGGCCCCTTCTAAGCTCTAGGATCTTCTCTAAATACCTATGTTCAAGCGATATATTTGGGGGATGCGCGGATCTGACCTCCCCGCCGCAGCTTGGACATCTATCGGACCTCAATGTATACCTCCCACATTTAACGCATTTATGAATTAGGGCCCGCATGCCTATCCCATCACCAGCTCCGCCTTTCCACCGGCCTCCTTGACGATCTTCATGCATCGCTCAGCGACCTTCTCTAGAAGCTCTCTAGCCCTCGACTCCTCATCCGCCTCAACCCTGATCAAGTATCTTGGGGGGCCCACGGTGGTTATCGAGACCCTCTCCCCCCTTCCGGCCTCCCTCAACCCCTCCCTTATCGCCCTCCTAATCACCTCGACGCCGTTTCCGGTGGCGACTGAGAGCTTGAGGGTGGCCTTTAAGGCTATCTTCTTGAGCTTTATCTCCTTCTTGATCAGCTCGAGTAGGAGTTCTGAGAGCTTCTCATCAAGCTTCATCCAGCTCGGAAGCTTTCCGGAGTCCAGGATCTCCAGAAAGACCTCGTATAGGGTTAGGTTACGCTCGGCCGCGGGCTTCACCAGCATGGAATTTATTTCTTCAGGACTTCTTCCCGATCTCTCGGCGAGTAGATGTAGGACCCTCAAGACCCTCTGAGCCCTCTTCCACTCCAATAGCTTCTGGGTGCGCTCCTTCTTCGAGACCCTTCTAAGGGATACGTCGGCCTGCCTCGCATCCATATTCATCCTCAAGACCTTGAAGACCTCTCTCTGCCTCTCCCTGAGATAGTCCCTGATATTCCTGACCCACTTCAGCGAGATCTCGGAGATGTGGACGAACCCCTCCCAGCCCGGATACTCAACTAGATCGACGTACACACCATATCTCTCAACCCTCTTAACGACCCCTATCACGAGCTCCCCTACCTCAGGAGAATCCGGTCTCACCAGCTCGGCCATACCGTCTATCCCTAGAATTAGTTCACTATTTAAGAAACACATCTCAGAAGCCCGTCCAGTTAAACTTTTAACAAGCATTCATAGAGCTGCAGGCTAGGTCCTAATATTTAAGAGAACTATGCCGAGGGTTATAATTAGCGCTGCAGCCACGGTTTTGCTTGAGAGGCGCTCCTTAAGGAGTATTAAGGCGAGGGCTGTTGAAAAGAGAGGCGTAGTTGAACCTAACGGCGCGGCGATATTCGCTTGGATCATATTCAATCCAACTAGATATATGGTGTCACCGATGCCTATCGCTATTACGCCGCCCAAAGCCATTAACCCTATGTCAAGCTTGGATAGTTGCTTAATGCATAGCCGGTTTCTAGACGACATTAATGACATGAT
>NJEK01000003.1 GCA_002255105.1 Candidatus Wolframiiraptor sp. EX4484-121 | reverse complement strand
AGATATGGCATCCAGACATAGAGACATTCATCCACTCGAAGGAGAAGGAGGGCTTCCTAGAGAACTTCAACATCTCCGTCCTAATCTCACCAGACTTCTGGAAATATTATGAGGAGAAGAAGCCATATCCACTGATAAATCCGAGGGATGGAAAGGTCTGGAAGACCGTGGACCCTGTCAGGCTGTTTAGAAGCATAGCTGAGGCTGCCTGGAAATCCGCCGAGCCAGGGGTCCTATTCCTCGACAACATAAACAAGCATAACGTCTTTGAGAGGAAGTATGGGAAGATTAGGTCGACGAACCCGTGCGGTGAACAACCCTTATATCCATTCGAGTCCTGCAATCTCGGAAGCTTAAACGTCTATGCGTTCATAAAGTTCGATGATTATGGAAAGGCGTTCTTCGACTGGGATGGGTTTGCCGAGGCCATTAAGGTCGCCGTCAGCTTCCTCGACAACGTCATAGACGTAAATAAGTATCCATTAGAGATGATCGAGTACAAGACTAAGAGGACTAGGAGGATCGGCCTCGGGGTGATGGGGGTTGCGGACGCATTATTCGCCCTCGGAATACCGTATAATAGTGAAGAGGGGTTCGAGTTCATGAGTAGGCTCGCCGAGTTCCTAGCATACCACGCATACTTGAGGAGCGTCGAGCTCGCCGAGGAGAGGGGGCCATTCCCAGCCTACTGGGAGTCAGATTATCCAGCTGGGAGGATGCCGATTGAGGGATTCTATCATCAAGAGTGGTGGACCCTCGACTGGAGGGGCTTGGTGGAGAAGATTAGGAAGCATGGAATTAGGAATAGCCACGTGACGACGGTCGCTCCGACCGGAAGCATCTCGATGCTCGTCGACGTCTCCTCCGGACTTGAGCCCCAGTTCGCCCTAGTCTACGAGAAGAGGGTGACCGTTGGGACATTCTACTACATCGATAGGGAGTTTGAGAGGCAGTTGAAGGAGAGGGGGCTATTGAATGACGCCATGCTGAAGAAGATAGCCGAGAACGGCGGATCGGTTCAGGGATTAGAGGAGGTTCCGGAGGATCTTAGAAGGGTGTTCTTGGTGGCATACGATATTCCATGGTGGGATCACGTCAGAGCCCAATACGAGTTTCAGAAGTGGATCGACGCATCCGTCAGCAAGACCATAAACATGCCCGCATGGGTTACGGTCGAGGATGTCCTGAAGGCATATCTATTCGCCCACAAGCTCGGATTGAAGGGGTTAACTATCTATAGAGACACCTCCAGATCCGTTCAGGTCTTGGTGACCCCGTCGCAGAGGCTCAACAGATACGTAACCTTGACCCCGAACAACACGCTTAAGCTCATGGAGAGCTTGGGGATAGAGCCTCCTGCAATAAGCGTCGGAGAGGTTAAGGAGGAGGGTAGGAAGAGGGTCGTGGAGATGATGTACTCTGAGGGGGAGGTGGAGGCGGCTAATGAGAAGGAGGCTGGGCCAAAGCATCCAACGCTCAAGATCGAGAAATGTCCGGTATGCAACGGCATGAACCTAGTTTACCAAGAGGGCTGCGCCCGTTGCCTAGACTGCGGGTGGGCGAGCTGCGTCATCGCGTAAAAATGGTCAACTTAGGTTTAATAGGTTGGCTCTTCCGGTTGGAGGGGGATGAGTAGGCAGATCTACAAAGCCGATAGGGTTAAGCGGGGCGTGCTCAAGAAGCTTCGGAGGCTCGGGGAGATCGTTGTATCCGATATAGAGAATGGCAAGTTTCCCGAGCTGAGGATACCTGCCAGAACCACTAGAAACATAATCTATGATGAGGATCTTAGGCAATATGTCTTGGGGAGTAGGAAGATCGAGAGGACGACCAAGAATATTAGACACCTCAGGCCATTCGCCCAACTGCTCTGGATAGCCACCTTCGCTAAGCAGCTCCTGAAGACCGGGAAGACCTCAACCCTAAGGGACACCTACTACGTGGCCATAGGTGAGGGGATAGACTTCGACGACCAGAATGAGAGCGATGAGATGATAATGCAGCTCGAATGCCTCCTAGACCACCCGAGGGAGGACTTCCACATCTTCCCGGAGGAGAGGGCGTCGATCTACGGAGACCTAACGATAGAGTACACGGTTCCGGGGTTCAGGGGTAAGCGGGTAGACCTCTCAGCCCACCCAGATGGGTTCGCGATAGGGCCTGCGCTGACGACGGCCGAATTCGTTAGATGTAATGCGGAACTTGTCTTCGTGATAGAGAAGGGCGCCGTCTTCAGCAGATTCGTCGAGGAGGGCGCTGATAAGAAGTATAAGGCGATATTGATCCACACCGCAGGCCAGTCTCCGAGAAACTGCAGGAAGCTGATCAGGAGGCTTCACGATGAACTAGATCTCCCAATCTACGTCTTCACCGACGCCGACCCCTATGGAGTCCACATCGCGAGCGTCCTGATACATGGATCGGCCTTAAGCGCGCACATCAAGGGGATAAACATCCCGGATGCGGTTTGGGCAGGGGTCTGGCCGAGCGATATCCGGAGATATAGGCTACCCTCGATGAAGCTAACTGACCGAGACCTGAAGAGGATCAAGGAGCTCGAAGTCGATCCAAGATATCAGAGAGATCCCTGGAGGAGGGAGCTCAAGGAGTTTTGGAAGATTAGGAGGAAGGCGGAGCTTGAGGCGTTCAGTAGATACGGATTGGACTTCATAGTCAAGGAATTCTTGCCTGAGAGGTTAGCGGAGCTACAGAAGAGGTAGCCTTGAGAATGGGTTAACGTTATGCCCCACCACCGACAACCCCCCATCAAAGCGAGGCTCCGCCTCCCTCCGAGGAGCTTAAGGAAGTGGTGGGGCGATCTAATGATTGTTGGCCGCATATTTTTAGTTTTCTTGCTTAGATCTGACCTCCTGAATCGTTGTTAGATCTATCTCTAGGGCCGCCGTAGGCATGGTGAGGCCCCATCTGGTGAGGATCTCAGGGTGAAGTTCTCCCATGAATCCCAGGCTCCTCCCCCTCCAGAGGATCTCCGCAGCCCTACCCTCTATGAAGGGCATTAGGTCGTATGGTTTAAGCTCGTAGTCATCTATCATCAGATTTCTTAAGAGTTCCTCTAAGACGGATTTGATCTCGGTGTAGGAGGAGTCTTTATGGGATGAGGCGGCTCCGAGCCTAAGCCTCCTCACAGCCTTCTCCGGAACGTCTTCAGCCGGATAAACCACATCCCCAACCTCGAATATCCTCTGCGGGTAAAGGCTTCCACGATTATATGAGAGGTTCTTCATGAGGCTTGGGAGGATCCAAGTCCTGAGGATCGTGTATTCTGCGGAGACGGGGTTCAGAATCCTTACATGGGGATGTGGAGCCACCCCCATCCTCTCATACTCCTCCTCCTCATTCGTTAGTGTGAAGTTCATGACCTCAGTATATCCCATCCCTATCATAACCTCTCTAACGACCTCCTCGAGAACCGTGTCCACGTGAAGCCTTCCATAGGTTAGGGTTTCAGGCTGCTTCGGCTTAAGCGAACTATATCTCAACCCCATCGCCACATCCTCCACCAAGTCTATCGGATGCATTATGTCGGCTCTGTATGGTGGCGGATGGACGATCAAGACATCATCCAAGACTTCAACGTCATGTCTCATGGCCTTCAGAGCTCTCACGATCTCGCCAGGTCTGAGATCCAGTCCTAAAACCTCGTTCACGTAATCCGATCTAATCTTCCAGGCCTTGACATCATAGTCCGGCGTCTCCATCCTCTCACCATCATACCTGACCTCAACGCACTCAACCACCCCACCCATGTCCGAAAAGGCCGTCGTCAATATGTTGAGGGTCTTATTCATCGAATCTAAATCGGTTCCGGTGATCTCGATGAAAATGTTTTTCGTCTCCTCGCTGAGTTCGGTGAGGGCTGAGTTTATTATCGGGGGAAATGAGAGCACCTCATATCTCGAATCGACTATCAACGGATAATACGGCTTACCCCTGACTATGTGCGCGTATTGGATCCCCTTCTCATGCCTCTCAAGTATCTCCTCTAATGTCATCTCCCTCCAGTATCCAAGCGGGGCGAACCTCACCTCATCGCCCCTCGCCGCGATATAGTGGAATGGGGGCTTAACTACGTCGAGGTTGTGGAGACCTATCGCAACCTTCCTCCTATCCCTGCCTAGAATCCAGTGAAGATCCTCCTGCATCGCTATTATTTCCTCAAGTTGATCCGCGTCGAGCTTGACGCCTCGGACTATCGCCGAGACCACGTATGGCCTGACATCCTTAAGCCTCGGATCTACGTCTATGTAGGTCTTCGATGGCTGGAGCTCATAACGCGGCGCCCCAACCTCCAGTCCAAGTAATCCCTTCGCGGCTCTAGCCAATCCTACCGGGCTTGAGTAGTCCGGCCTATTTGGGGCGTATTCCACCCTAAAGTACTCCTCCGAGATCTCCTCGACATCGAGGGCTAAGTCGTGTAGGAGGCTCACGAGTTCCTCGTCATTGAGCCTCTTCCCCAGAAGCCTCCAAAACCTCTCCTTCCTAACCGTTAGGATCGGCAAACCCTCTCAAGGATTTAATGGAGGCTACTCTACCTAAAAGCGTTTATCCCAAAAATTGGAGGATGGGTTTATTAGAGGGGTTCGCCGACTCACCAGCAATGAGCGCAGACGATGAACTTGAACGGATAAAGTTGAGGAAGCTCAGGGAGCTTATGAGGAGAACTGGGGAGAAAAGGGCTCAGGAATTTCCCAACAAACCCATAGAAGCCAACGAGAAAAACTTTGATGAACTCATACAGAGATATGATTTGGTGGTGGTCGATTTTTGGGCCGAGTGGTGTGGGCCCTGCTGGATGATAGCCCCGATAATCGAGGAGCTCGCGAAGGAGTATTCCGGGAAGGTCGTCTTCCTAAAGCTCAACGTCGATCAGAATAGGAGGCTGGCCGCGAGGTTCGGGATAATGAGCATACCAACCCTCATCATATTCAAGAATGGGAAGCCTGTGGACATGGTTGTGGGAGCGTATCCGAAGCCATTACTTGAGGCTAGGATAAGAAAGCATTTATCATAGACCTGCCTTAAAGGGCTAAACTCCTAATAATGATGTGAGCTGGATTATCTTAATGATCTCGCCGCTCACGCTGATCCAGATAATCCTCGCCCTCTCAATCTCATGGATCAGAATGGCCATAGCCCTCGGAATCTCGATACTCTTCTCGATAGTCGTGGGAGTGTTGGCGGCGATCAGCGACCACGCCGAGAAGATCATAATCCCCGCATTGGATATCCTTCAGTCGATTCCCATCCTGAGCTTCTTCCCGCTCGCCCTATACGCATTTATAGGGCTGCATCCGCTGATAGGGCCTGAGATCGCGGCGATCTTCCTCATCTTCACCAGTCAGGCTTGGAATATAGCATTTGGGGTCTATGAGGGCGTCAAGCTCCTGCCGAGGGATCTTATAGATACATCAAGGTCTCTTGGATTCGGGTCGATTCAGAGATTTATAGGTCTCTATCTCCCGGCATCCTTTCCGAGGATCGCGTCGAACATTCCCGCATCGTGGTCCAATGGCCTATACTTCCTCGTGGCATGTGAGATAATCTCGATGGGCGAGAGGGAGGTGAAATTATTCGGCATAGGCTCCCTCTCAGCGGACTATATTCTCGCGGGAAGATATCTTGAGTTCTGGATAAGCATGGTCTTCGTGATAATCGCGGTGATCCTCACAAGCATCTTCATCTTCATCCCCCTGATGAGGCTTAGCGAGAGATACAGGTTTGAGGCGTATATGGGCGAGGTTCCGAGAGTTTGGCTTGAGAGGGTTACGAAGCCTTTTGGGGAGGCCATCAGATCCGCGTTCATGGAGGCATCCATTCCGGGATATGGCAGACTCTCCTCGATCATGGAATCCTTGGTCGAGAGGGTTCGCGCATATAAGATCCACGCCATCACGATCATTCTGATAATATCCTCGGCGGCCCTCCTATACTATATTCCGACGGTCGACTATGTCTCGTCCTCAAAGCTCCTCCTAAGCGGCTTCCAAAGACTTGGGGTGATCAAGCCCCTCACGATGATAGGTTTCTCCCTCCTAAGGGTTTTGGCCGCGATATCGATCGCGATCGCCTGGGCCATGCCCCTCTCCATCCTGATCTACGAGGTGAGGGGGTTGGAGAGGGTTGTGGTCCCCCTCCTACAGGTATTCGCATCCCTTCCCTCATCGCTTCTAGTCCCATTCATAATGAGGTTTGTCTCGGATCTCAACCTACCTATGGAGGTCGGGGGAATCCTGATAATAGTTCTTGGGATTCAATGGTATCTCTTCTATTTCATCTACAGCGCCGTGAGGAACATTCCGAGCGAGGAGGTTGATGTGTGTAGGCTTCTGAGGATAAGGGGGCTGAGGCTGATCAGACACCTCTATCTCCCAAGATCTCTTCCATCGCTCATAACCGGCTTGATGGTGGCCATGGGCGGGGGATGGAATACTCTGATAATCGCGGAGAGGCTGAGCATCGACAACCAGGTGTGGGAGGTGGAGAATCCGGGGATAGGTAAGGAGATAAGCTTGGCAGTGAGCGTAAATGATCAGGGATTACTTGCCGCCGCAACCATCTGGATGGCCGGATTCGTGGTCCTCATGAACAGGCTCTTCTGGAGAAGAGTACATGATAGAGTCGTGGAGAAGGTTAGGATGTAGGGTTAAATGTGAGGGGCTTAAGGTAGGATCGGATGGAGGCTGGCGAGAAGATTCTAGAGAATGAGCTGACGGAATCCATGGCCAGCGTAAGGCCTCGCGTCGAACACGAAGAGGTTCGCAGGGTTCCTGAGGCGATTCTGGAGTTGCGTGACGTATCATTCAGCTATGAGATGAGGAGGGGTGGGGAGCTCAGGGTTTTGGAGGGCTTAAACCTCTCAATCTCCTACGCGGAGTTCGTCGGAATAATCGGGCCCAGTGGATGCGGTAAGAGCACCCTGATGAGGATCATGGCCGGACTGCTTAAGCCGAAGAGCGGCGAGGTGATCTTTAGGGGCAAGCCCTTAAAGGGACCCACCCCAAGAATCTCCCTAATGTTTCAAACTCCAGCCCTCTTCCCATGGTATACGGTCTTAGAGAACGTAATGCTGGCCCTGATCCACGAGAGGGGGCTCACGAAGAGGGATAAGGAGGAGAAGGCCATGGCCTTCCTCGACATGGTTGGATTATCGGGGTTCGAGACGGCTTATCCGGCTGAGCTAAGCGGCGGGATGAGGCAGAGGGTCGCGCTCGCGAGGGCCTTAGTCTCCCAGCCCGACCTACTCTTAATGGACGAGCCCTTCAGCAACCTAGACCCCTTAACCGCGATCTCCCTGAGGAGGGAGATAGAGACCCTCTGGCTGAACCAGAGCCTGCCTCCGAGCTCGATAGTCATGGTGAGCCATGATGTCGAGGAGCTCGTCGAGATGGCTGAGCGGATAATAGTCTTAACCGATAGGCCGGCGAGGATCGCAGGTATAATCGAGGTCAAGCTTGAGAGACCTAGGCAGAGGAGGAGCAGCGAATTCTACGATTACGTCGATAGGGTCTACACCCTTCTAAGCTAACGTTTCTCGATAAACGTCTTATCCTCTCCATTATACCTTATCGACTCCGTGTACAGCAACCATTCCAGTAGCATGCTGTGAATTTGTTCCGGATCGCTGTACTCCTCTCTAAACTCCTTAACCTTGCTGAGCTCCTCGAAGAGCTCCTCGGCGGAGAATTCGCCCCTAGACTTCGCGAGCTTAAACGCGGTGGCGAACGGCTCAATCTTCCTCAAAGCCTCCCTAAGCATGAGCTTCCTCCTACTCGGATCACATTTAACGAACTTCCTCCCAAGCTCGGTTAAGATCGCGTCGCCGTTCTCAACCCTTAGAAATCCCAAAGCCTCAGCGACATCGACAACGGGTAGTAGGTCGTCCACATCCTCCTGGAGTTCGATGGCGATCCTAGCCAGATCTATCTTTCCTCCGTAGCCGGCGACGATATTCAGGAGCCCTATCACCATTCCAGGGGTTACAGAGGGATGTAAGGTAGGACTATTACCCATCTGCCTGCCTATAGAATCCTAGCTTGGGGTCGGAAATAAACTTTTCCATTAGCGGGCTTCCTCTAAGAGTTCTTCGGCCGCCTCGACCACCCTATTTAAGGGATTTAAGCTCGATGAAGAGTTTGCATACCTCTCGGCGTTAATCCTATACGACTCATTTGAGAGTAGCTCCTCTATCATGCGCTCTAAGAGCTCGGGTTTCAGCTCCTCCTGCTTAAGGATCAGCCCGGCGCCAAGCTCGGCCACCGATGAGGCGTTTCCAAGCTGCTCCCCATGAGCTGAGATAGGAATCATCAAGACAGGCTTTCCATAGGTGAGAGCCTTCGCCAGGGTTGTTTGACCCGGTCTGCAGATCACTAGGTCTGAGACCTTGAAGAGCTCTAGAGGTTCATCGACCCACTTAAAGACCTTAATCCCCTCCGGTATGCTCGCCCCCGGATTCATCCCGCCGAGGGATGCTATGATCTCATATCTATCCGCCAACCCTCCGAGCATTGGTAGAAGTTCCTCGATGAGCTTCCTCCGCTCGTAGGATGGTCCTGTGGCATGGAAGAAGATCCTCGGCCTCCCTCCACTCAACCGATACTTCGCCTCGATCTCCTCCCGGCTTGGGAGGTCTTCAGGTCTTTTGTCGATTATAGGGCCTATGAACTCCACTTTATCCTTGATCCCATCTGGGATGACCAAATTTTGCTTGGAGATTGTTAATGGTGGGGGATAGTCCGTTATGAGGATCTTATCACTTCTAGCCCAGATCCAGCCAACGACTTGAGCGATGCCCTCCAATAGCTCGATGAGCCTCCTATATCTCGGATACACGACCCTGATGTTGAATTGGTTTAGGATCGTGAGGACGGGTTTGCCTAAAAGCTTCCCAGCGACTATAGTTGACGCCCTACTATCCGATATTACTATCTCTGCATCCTCGAGATAGTCCATTTCGCACGCTGTCTGCTCGGCGAACCTTATCGGAAAGAGTAGATTCCTGAAGATCGTGAACTTTATGCTGACCTTTGCCTCGGGTAAAACCCCATATCTAACCGTCGGAACAGGTTTAACTTCGAGGCCCATTCTCCTGAGATACTCCAATCCATCGCCATAGGATGATAATGAGATCTCCCAGCCCATCCTCTTAAGCTCCCTCGCAATCGACAGGCTTCTCGAGGCGTGGCCGAAGCCTATTCCACAGACCCCGATATGCGCCTTCAAAGCCCGTGCACCGGGGGTCAAGCCAGGGTTTATCTCTTTGGTGTAAGCTTTTCTTCAACCACCTCTCCTCTGGGCATCTTCTCCGCGAATATCTGCGCCGTAAATCTATAGATCCTCGCCCTGCCCGTGAGCCAGTAGGTCGATGGGAGACCCGCCTTAAGCGATAGATGCATCAAATATTCCTCCGGACTCCAGTTGTATTCCACCGGGACCTGTGGTAGGAGTAGGCCGCTGAATCCGCCGGCCTCGATTATCAACCCATCCCTGCCTATCACTATCTTCTCCGGAAGCTCTTTCGGATCATCATATTTCACCTCCTCAGGTTTCGTCAGGACGCTGACCTCGATCACGATCTCATCCATCTCCCTCAACCTAACTGGGGGGAATCGCGGATCGGCCGTGGCCGAGGAGATCGCGGCGTGGATCACCGCGTCGACTAGGCGATGGGTTGGATACGGCAATCCTATACATCCTCTGAGCTCCTTCGATGGATATCTATAGAGGGTTACGAAGACCCCCCTCCTCTCACCAAGCCTTTCTGATGGGAGGGCCGGCGACTCAACCCTTCTCCCCGAGAGATGCTCCTCGATGCTCTTCCGCGCGAGTCTCACCAAAAACTCTCCCTCATTGATCGTGAGCGTGGACATCTGCGTCCGGTTAGAGTTATGAAGGATTCTATTTAAGGCTAAGACCCATTCTCCGATCTTTAATGCCTTCAGCCCTAGATCGTTTCCATGAGTAGATTCACCCTGCTAGGACTTGAGACATAGCTTAATGGAAAGATGGATAAAATATAGGGGGGTTATGGCTGGTAAATCAGGTGAATTTTGTTCCCGGCTGGATCTCTTTCCTTCAAATAGACGACCTTAAGACCCGGCTTGATTATCGGCTCCTCCAGCGCTATACCCTTCTCCTCCAAAACTCTACAAGCTTTCTCAAAGTCAGACACCCTTATCGCTACGTGAAATCTAACGCCTTTCTCAGGCTTCTTAATCACCTCTATCCTCCCAGCCCCTAGACCGGAAACCATGATGGAACTTCTCCCCTCGTGTTTCGAGAAGCCGAAGACCTCGGCATACCAGTCCGCTATCTCCTCCGCGGACACCTTTTCGGATGCGTAGATCCCGATGTGTTCGACTCCTAGGAAGATCGGATCCCCCCTCGCCTCCTTGATGTAGCGGAGACAGCTCTCCACATTCCTCCTTATGGCCTCGAAGTCTCCGGCCTTTATGAGGTCTTTTCTAAGCAGCTTGCTCCCGATGTTCAGCGCTTTTGCACCAGCCTTGATCCACTGTTCAACCCCCTCCCTGGAGGGAGAAACTCCTCCGGAGGGCATCAGGTTCAGCCAAGGATACGGGCCGAGCAGGTCTTTGATGAACCTCGGGGTTAAGACGTCTGCGGGGAAGACCTTGATTATATCCGTCCCCATCTCCTCGGCGGAGGCTATCTCCGACGGCGTGCTACATCCAGGTATGTATGGTATATGTCTCCTATTGCATATTTTCGCGACCTCTGGATTGAAGTTCGGGGCGACGATGAAGTCTGCTCCCAAGTTTATGTAGAGGGCGGCGGTTCCCGGATCGGGAATGGTTCCGGCTCCCAGGATTATGTCAGGCCTCTCCAGATCTCTCCATTTAATCAACTCGGCGAAGACCTGGTATGCGCCCGGCCCCCTATTCGTGAATTCTAATATCCTCGACCCGCCATCGGCGCAGGCCTCGGCCACCTTCTTCGCGGTTTCGACATCTCCGTGATAAAATACTGGGACCAACCCCGTCTCGATTATCTTAGCTATGACCTCATGCTTCGGGAATTTAGCCAAGGGTTCTCACCTCACTATCCTTCCCGTGGTTATCCCCTTCATCAACCTCTCGACTTCCTCGAGTTTGATGACGCATGTGTCGCCGTAGACCGTGTGCTTCAGGCAGGAGAGGGCGACCGCGAAGTTTATGATCTTCTGCTTATCGTCTCCGAAGTGTAGTATGCCGTAGATGAGGCCGGCGTTGAACGAGTCTCCCGCGCCAACCCTGTCAACTATCGGTATAATGTCGTAGGTAGGCCCCACGTAGAGGGTTTCCCCATCATAGAGCGCTCCGGACCACTTGTTGTGGCTCGCGCTTATACTCGTTCGCAGCGAGATCGCGACCAGCTTTAGGTTCGGAAACCTCCTCATAAGCTCCTTCCCAACGTACTCATACGCCTCTGCCCTGACCTCACCCCTCGCGACATCGACGCCAGGCGCCTTTATCCCGAACACCCTCTCCGCGTCCTCCTCGTTGGCGACGAGGATGTCGACATATCTCACGAGCTCGCCCATGACCTCGCCCGGCGTCTTCCCCCATTTCCACAGCTTAGCCCTATAGTTGAGATCGCATGATACGGTCAGCCCCTTTTCCCTCGCTTTCTTAACTCCCTCGAGACAGGCTTCCGCGGCCCCCTGGCTCACGGCGGGCGTGATCCCCGTCCAGTGGAACCAGCATGCGTCCGAGAATATCTTATCCCAGTCGAAGGTATCGGCGGATACCGTGGCGAAGGCGGAGTGGGCTCTATCGTAGATCACCTTATTCGGTCTCTGGGCCGCCCCCACCTCTAGGAAGTATATTCCAAGCCTATCACCCCCGCGGACGATCTTCTCGGTTCCAACACCATATTGCCTGAGATACGCTATACAAGCATCCCCAAGGTCGTTCGGGGGAAGACGGGTGACGAAGTCCGCTGGAACCCCTAGGCTTGCCAAAGCCACGGCCACATTCGCCTCCGCGCCCGCATAGATCGCCTCGAAGCTTCTCGCCTGAACTATCCTGAGGTGGTCCGGCGGGGCGAGGCGGAGCATTATCTCTCCGAAGGTCACTACCTTCCTATCTTGCATGCTGCTCACATCCGAATTTCATGTAAAACGCTATATAAGTGTTCGAAAAAGGAACGCGGCCAAAACACACCTTAAGATCTTAAACCGCTTTCTAGATTCGAATCAAATTCTGGAAGGCCGTCGCCGACGCTCCGGCCAAAGCTACAAGATGGTAGATGTGAAAATGGTCATTATGTATTCACATCCGGCGTCAGCGTCTCATCTATGCTTCCATCGGGCAACATGTTATCTGGATGCCATATCCCCTCCTCCTCCATCTGATATCTCTTACAGCTCTCCCAGTCCCCCTTGCAGAAGAGCTCGATCCACCTTCTATCAAGTTTTCCCTCCTGATAATATCTTGTCATTGGGCAGACTTGACGCCATTTGCACTCGCGTTTAAGCACGGCGAGCTTATCATAATATCTCATGACCTCCTCCTCTAGTTGCGGATTATAGAGTAGGAACGCTGGATGTGGCAGGGGATAGATCTTCACTTTGCCAGTCCATACGAGCTTGCCGTAGACTAGGTGGAAGTTCCTCCTCTCAGGTATTTTCAGGCCATTCTTCTCAAACAGGTATTTGGTTGCGAAATAGCCTAGGGGGACGAGGATCTCCGGCTCTATTAAGGCGATCTCCTTCTCCAGCCAATCGCTGCAAGCCTCTATCTCCCTCTGCTTTGGCCTCCTATTATGGGGTAGATGGCATTTGACTAGATTCGTCATGTATATCTCCCCCCTATCGACACCCGCCTTCTCCAAAAGTCTATCCAAGACCTTGCCGGAGGGGCCGACAAACATGCGCTGCTGTAGGTTCTCTAACCTACCAGGGGATTGAGCGATCAACATGATCCGCGCATTCAGGTCTCCTTCGCCGCAGAGAGCTGTGACACCTAGCTTACAGCGGTCACATGACTTGATGGCGTTGCAGAGTTCCATGAAGTTCTCAAACTTCGATTCCATCGACGATGATAATCGTTAGGGGGATGGGATAAAAAGCTATCGGCTAGGCTACGTCTTTTGAGTTGGAGAACTTTTCTTCGGCATCCCTAATCGTCTTCATGATGTTCCTCCAATGGGAGCCCCTCCAATACCTCTTTCCGCAGTTTGGGCATATCCACTCCTCTCTAGGCCTATCGTTAACGAGCTTTAAGGGGGCGTTGCAGACCGGACACCTAGTTCTATCCCGATCGAATCTAAGCTTTATCCCATATCTCTTTGCTAGCTCTGCGAGAACCTCGGATGAATCGTTCTTCGAGATGTAAAAAGTATCTAGGCCGTTTCTGACGGCGTTTAATGCCAGTTCCCTATCCATGGTTAAGATTATCCTATTCTCCTCTCGAGCCCTCTTGATCAGTTCCCCATCATCACCACTCCAGTAAATTGTGTCGTATCCGAGTATTCTAAGCCAGGTTACGATGTTTCCGAGCATGGCGTCAACTATGAACCTCTCCCTCCGCCCACTCATCTCCCTTCCTTCCTCTTCTCCCTCAATAGCTCAAGCCTGCAGTCCTCGCAGAGATATCTTCCCTCGACGTTCAGGAGCATGTCAGACCATTCTCCGCAATTATCGCAATATCCCTCTATATATCCCTCCTTGCTTCCCGGGAAGCTCACCCCCATTATCTTCATGTTTTCTCTAACTATCTCCAAGATCTCTGGAGTTACTCGGAGTATGTCCTTTATGCTCACAAGCCCGGCCAACCTATTCTTGTAGATAACCGCGAGCCTATTCACCTTAAGCTTATTCATCTTCCTTAGGGCGTCCTCGATCCTCGCATCGGGATCGATTGTCTGGAGAGGTGTGCTCATGATGTCCTTGAGCTCGACCTCATTCGGCTTAAGATTTTTCGCGATAACCTTGTTCACCAGATCCGTTTTCGTGACTATTCCAACAGGCTCACCCCTCTGGCCCGTGACTATTATCGCCCCGACCCCATACTTCATCATCTTCTTCGCAGCGTCCTCGGCGGTCTCATCTTCCTTCGCCTCGATCACGGGGCTCGACATGACCTCCTTAACCAAGACCTCGTCGGTGAGCTCCCTCAACTCGCCTCACTACCGTCAATTACGTTGCCTAGACACCTTTTAAATCTTTAACCAACTCGCCTGAACCATACGGTATTAGCTCCATTATCCTCTCCTTCAAGACGTTTAAGCTCCTCCTATCAAAACGCATATTCTCGGTCAGCATCTTCGCCGCCTCCTCGGCAAGCTCCGCAGACCTTCTCTTCCCCGGCACGATCTTGACCACTCGCACGGCCCTTCCAGCTAATGCCTGGCTCGGGCCATAGATTAATTCGAGGTCCTTGGTTAAGCCTATGGCGAGCTCAAGCCTCACGGTCATGTAATTTCTCTCACCCCTCACTATGAATCCTCCCTTTGGCAGATAATGGCCTGGCGGGGGCTTAAACGATATCTGATCCGCCTTAACATAGTATACCGTTATCTGAGACATCCTCTCGCGCCAAGCTCTACAATAGGTCGCGGCGAATTGAGCCGCCTCAATCCTAGATCTCTCCCCAGCTCTTAATCCATCCTTTAGGATCACGGCCGCCGCCCCCCTAACCTCCGCGTGGAAGACCAGGTCGTTTGGCTCGAGATGTTTCTTCAATAATGATATGTTGCTTGAGGCATCTTTTCCCGCTACGGCCAGGAAACCCTCCGACGTGATGAACCACCTATATCGCTCATACCATCTCCTTGGGGACGGCTTCAGCCTCGCCGAAACCTTTAGAAGAATCTCCTCAAGTTCCTCGGCCTCCCGCCCCCTCAATTTATCGATCTCGGACTCGATCTCCTCGGCCTCCCTCGATAATCTCTCGGCCGCCTCCATGGACTTCTTCGCGTCGTCGAATAGGTTTGAGATCTGCTTCATCAAGGATTCATCGGTCTTTAGGGTTAAGGTCTCCTCATCGACGCCGATCCTCATCTCCTTTCCACGGCTATTTACCTCGACCCTTAACCCATCGATCTCATGGACTCCATCGATTCCCTTAACCTCCTCCAGTCTTGAGTATGATTTGAAGAGCTTTTGAGCCAGTTCCCTTAGCTTCTTTGATCTCTCGATGAGCCTATCCGCTGTAAACCTCTTCTCATCCAACTTCCTCTTAAGCTCCTTGACCTTCTCCTCTATCTCTCTTCTCCTCTCCTCCTCAAGCCTCAGGGCGAGTTCATGCTCATAGGATTCTCGAAAGGCTTGATTCAAGCTATCGACATCTCTAAAGCTATAGCCCCTCGACTTGAAAATCTCCATCCGATATGGGAGAGGCTTGGGAACCTCGGCTGGAAGCTGGGCCACCGTCGGCCTTCCAGCCTCGATCAGATGTAAAACCCTTTTGAACGCCTCTAATATTCTCGCCTTCTGCTCTTCATCAAGATCCTTCACCTTCGCCCCCTTATCGACCTCAGCCAGATGTAGTATCTCCTCAGCATATTTCCCTCCCAAGCCGGCCTTAGACGCCAGCTCGGAGACGATCTTCCTATTTGGATCTAATACTCTGAATATGTCCCCCAAACTCGACTCCGCTATGGATGGCCTTGGAGGTGGGAGCCTATAGATCTCCCCGGGAGCTATCACCCTATCCTTCATCCTCAGGTGATGAAGCGACTCAATTATCCTATCATCCTCGTCAACAATTATCAACGTACCCTTCGGCAGGAATTCCGCGATTAGCTTGAGAATCTCCCCACGCTTCTCAAGCTCCATAACCATTATCCTCTCGCCCTCCACGAGCCTCACATCGCGTATCCTCGAACCCGAAATCAACTTTCTAAGAGCCCTACCCCTCTCGCTGAGCTTAGCCGGCTTCTCATAGCCTCCCTCAACGAGGTAGAAGAATCTTCCCGGAACTATCCTAAGTTCTCCTGAGAAGTCCTCGGACCTCAGCTTCAATATTATCGAGCCATCATCCATGTGGTAGAGGTTTATTATCCTCGATCCCCGAATCTTATCCGAGACCTCCCTCAACAGCTTCCTCAGCTCGAGATATGATGCCGGCATCTGTTAAACATTATGAGGGCATGAATCGAAGAGCTCTTCTGGAGTTTCTTCTCGCGACACGGCTCTTCCAGCATTCTTATCCATCATCTTCGTCACAGATATTATGCGACCTTTAGACAATTATTCTGCTCTAAGCAATCAACAAAGGCGGCGAATTATCGATGAGGTCTGGTTGCGATTAAGAGCCAATATATGGAGGAGGCGGGATTTAGGTATATGGATAATGATTTTGAGATCTTTTCAAGGGTGAAGCCGACCCCAATACGATTTCGATCATAAGATAGGTGATCGGCGACCTACGCTATTTGCTTGAAGGGAGTGGCAGAAACGCCTGCTTCATTAACTAGAACAGGATAAGCCTTAATTCTCGTCCGCCAGCATTCTAACAAGTGTGGGAATGAGGATGCTCGACTGCATCTCCTACTTCTTCGGCGTTCTATTCATGGTCGGCGGCATATTAGGCAACAATCCATTCGTGATCTTATGGAGGATCATAGCCTCCCTATGATCTCTACTGGAGAGAGGCTTACATAAGGATGAGAAGAATGGCGCTTCCTCAAGCGCTGTTTTGTCCCTTGTCTTCGAGGGAGGGCGCGTGGCGGAGATGATGCGTGATGATAAGGCTTATATAATAGTTTCTCCGAGAAATATGTGGTGACATAAAAAAATTGCGTGTCGGAGGTCTGAGATATGGCTAAGAGGCCTAGGCTCTGGAGGGAGGGGACTATTTGCCCCGAATGCGGGAATGACGTCCTGGTCTATGATCCTAGGACGGGTGAGATCAGTTGCCCGAGCTGCGGATATGTTGTTCGAGAGAGGGGTGTCGATAGGGGTCCTGAGTGGAGGAATCTGGATGAGGAGGAGGATAGGAGTAGGGTTGGAGCACCCCTCTCGATCATGTACAGGGATCATGGCCTATCCACGGTCATAGATAGGATTAATGAGGATGCCTCGGGCAGGAGGCTCCCGAAGGAGACTAGGGAGAAGCTTCTCAGGCTTAAGAAGCTTGACGCGACCTCTCAGGTGAGCGCGTCCGAGGCCAGAAACCTACAGCAGGCGGTGAACATCCTCCAAATCTACGTGGATAAACTACATCTAAGCCAGTCCATCGCCGAGCGGGCCATGCTGATCTACAGGAGGGCCTTAAAGGCCGGGCTCGTGAGGGGGAGGTCCATCAGATCGATCATGGCCGCCGCGGTCTACGCGGCCTGTAGGTCGATGGGCGCTCCAAGAGATCTCCGCGAGCTCGAGAAGGCTTATCCGATAGTTAAGCGTAAGACGATAGCCCAGGGATATAGGCTCCTGCTCAAGCATCTAAAGCTCAAGGTTCCGGTCGCAGATCCCGCGAGATACCTGAATAAGATCGCGTCGAAGGTGGGCTTGGATCAGGCAACGGTCCAAGAGGCGTTAAAGATCCTCCAAGAAGCGCATAAGAAGGGGGCGACCGTAGGGAAGGACCCGGTCGGGATAGCGGCCGCGGCGCTCTACATGGCCTGCCAGGAGACCGATCAAACTATAACTCAGAAAGATATCGCAAGGGCCGCCGGGGTGACCGAGGTCACCGTCAGGAATAGGTTTAAGGGGTTGAAGGAAGCCCTCGAGGGAGCCGCCTAAAGTACCTCTATGTTCTCCTCCCTATGTCCCATCGACACCAATATCTCCTTAACTTTTTTCCGATGGTCTCCCTGAAGGATTATCAGCCCGTTCTTGACCGTTCCACCCGACGCGCACAGAGACTTGAACTTCTTCGCGAGCTTATGCAGGTCCTCCACCCCATTATCCAATCCCTCGATTATGGTTACAGGCTTCCCCCACTTCCTAGTCTCAAGCTTCACCTTGATCCTCTGCTGTTCTCGGCTTATCGTCCCGCATACACATAAGGACTTCGGAAGCCCGCAGATTGGGCAGATCTCCTCCCCCATTACCTACCTCCTTTTTCAAGAAGTATAGTTGATTGGGTTATATAAGGCTTATCCCGGAGCATTGCCCCCACCGCCCTCATAGAGCCTCTTCCTCTCCTCATACTCCGCCCTACTGAGCCTGACCCTTGCGGGAGCCCCCATCACCATCGAGTTCGCCGGAACATCCCTAGTCACTATCGATCCAGCGGCTATAATCGAGTTCTCCCCAACCTCTATCCCAGCGATCAGCACGGCGCCGGCCCCGATTATGGCCCCCCTTCCTATCCTGACTCCGCTTAATCTCCTGCTCACGGGATATCGGTCGTTCGTCACGATCACGTTAGGCCCTATGAACACATCGTCGCCGACCCATGTTAGGTGGGGTAGGTAGGCCATGGACTGGATGTTCACGTTCTCGCCCACGTAAACCTCCCCATCGAGCTGGCTGAAGCTCCCTATCCTCGACCCAGACCCTATCCTCGAGTTCTCCCTTATCAATACTCCATGTCCGGTCTCCACGAAGTCTCCTAGCTCGGCTCCCTCATAGATTACGGTGAGACCCCTGATGACGCACCCCCTCCCTATCCTAGCTCCGTCGCTGATCGAGTCCAGCTCCTGAATCCCCCTCGGAAGCCGTTTCAGCTTCCTCCTACTTGGATAGCCGACATACACCCAGTTATCGATCAACGCCTCCTCCCCTATGATGCTCCCCCCGAGCACTATCGCGTTCTCCATGACGGCCCCATGGACCTGCGCCCTCTTCGAGACGTAGCCCGCCATCGACCCTTGAACCTACCCGTTCTCTAAAATATGTGTTGTAGAACATATTAATCCGGAAGGCCTCGCTAATTAATGGCTTATGGATAAAGATGCTCTCATCTCGAATTTCGATGAGCTCGTCGGGATGAGGGGCGGAGTTCTCGCGAGGCTTAGACGCCACGCCCTCAGAGCTGTTGAGGCGGCGATAGGGAGCGTGACCCCGAGAAACTCTCTCAAGAGGAACCTTAGGAAGAGGGGGAGCGTGCTGATCGCGGCGAATAGGAGGATGGACTTAAAGAGGTTTGAGAGGATACTCGTCCTCGGCGCCGGTAAGGCTTCGATCGGGATGGCCAAGTATATCGAGGAGGTCTTAGGGGACTTCATCAGCGGAGGGGCGGTCGTGGCGCCGAGGGAGCTTGCCGAGGAGGCGAGGCTGGAAAAGCTGGAGGTTCTGCCCTCAACCCACCCCATACCAAGCGAGCTTGGAGTCAAGGCCGCGTCGAGGATTCTGGAATATGCCGAGGGAGTTGGGGAGAAGACTCTCACGATATTCCTTCTATCAGGCGGCGCGTCGGCCCTACTCCCGATGCCAGCCGATCCTCTAACTCTTCAGGATAAGGTCGAGGTCACGAGGCTCCTCCTAGCGAGCGGGGCGAGCATAGATGAGATAAACGCCGTGAGGAGGCATATCTCTGGGATAAAGGGGGGATTGCTGGGGAAGAAGCTCTCAAGGGGCCTCGTAATCTCTCTGATAATCTCGGATGTCGTCGGGGACAAGCTCGAGGCGATAGGATCCGGGCCAACTGCCCCCGATCCAACCACCTTTAGAGACGCATATGAGGTCTTAAGCAGGTATGGTTTATGGGATAAGATCCCCGAGGCGGTGAGGCGTAGGATAAGGCTTGGCCTCGACGGCAAGGTTGAGGAGACCCCTAAGCCCGGAGACCCCCTCTTTAGGAGGATCGTAAACCTCATCGTGGCCAGCGTAGGGGACGCCTGCAAGGCCGCCGAGAGATATCTCAGATCCAGGGGATATAGGTCCATGATCTTGACGAGGTTTATGGAGGGGGAGGCCAGGGAGATAGGGGTCTTCGCCGCCGGACTCCTCAGACAATTATCTGAGCGGAGGGGGAGGCATGCTATAGTCATGGGCGGAGAGACGACCGTCACCGTTAGGGGTCGGGGAACCGGCGGGAGAAACCAGGAACTCGCCCTCTCAGCCTCAATTAAGCTGAGAGATCTCGGGAACTGCTGCCTGGTGAGCGTTGGAACCGATGGGGTTGATGGGCCGACCGACGCCGCAGGGGCGATAGTGGATGGGGAAACCTATCAGGATGCCCTGAGACTCGGCCTAAACCCGGCCGAGTTCTTGGCCGAGAACGACTCAAACACCTTCTTTAAGCGTGTCGGAGGGCTGATAATCACGGGCTATACTGGGACGAATGTGGGCGACGTGGTGTTATTGCTGAAAGGGAGAAGTTAATTAACTGGCTTCACACGGTTTGAACCGGGTTTGGATGACGGTTGAGGCCTTCATAGACCTCCTGTATAGGAGCATCTTCTGGCTCGCCCTCGCCGTCCTCATAATCCTGATAATATATACCATCTATAAGTCTCTTGAGAAGGGCTAGGTTGGGATGAGCTTCATCTCCGAAGCGGATTCGCTGATCGTGAAGAGATTCTTCAAGAACTTCTACAGGAGGAACTCCTCGAAACTCTACGTACCGAGCAGGCTTCCCGAGAGGGAGTTCGGATACTTCACGTTCGAGAAGAAGCTCATGGTCAGGCATCTAAGCTTCAACTCTCCCCAAGAGCTTTGGGAGAAGATGGCCGAGGATACGCCGCTACACATCTACCACTCGGCCGCATTCTACAAGTATCCGAGGGCTCCTATGGATTCGAAGGGCTGGCTTGGAGCCGAGCTCATCTTCGATATAGACGCGGATCACCTCAAGACGCCGTGCAGGAAGAGGCACGACTTCAAGGTCTGTAGACGCTGTAGGAGAGCGTATCCGGCGAGCTTGGATCTATGCCCCGACTGCGGTCAACCCTTGATGAAGGTTGAGTGGGTATGCGACCTATGCTTGGAGGCGGCGAGGGAGGAGGCCAGAAAGCTCCTAGGCTTCCTGGAAGACGACTTCGGGTTCCAGAGGTTTAGGGCCGCCTTCTCGGGGAATAGGGGATATCATCTAGTCGTCGAGGATGAATCGATCCTAGAACTCGATCAGGCTGAGCGTAAGGAACTGATAGACTACATAACCGGAACCGGGCTGAGCATGAGGCTTATGGGCTTGGAGGGAAGGGCGATAGACTTGGAGACTGCTCCCAAGCTGGAGGATCTGGGCTGGAGGGGTAGGATCGCCAGAGCCGCATTCGAGCTCCTCGCCTCCAAAAACTATGAAGCCCTGAGAGAGGTTGTGGGGGATTCGATGGCCCAGACATTAATCGATGAAATCGAGGAGGTCTCGAAAGCCTTGGGGGGGAGCGTTCCATGGAACCTCATGAGACCTAAACTTAGGAGGGCGCTCTTCGAGGCCGCGAGGGAGGCCGCTTCAGCCCATATAGACGTGGTAGTGACCCAAGACGTTCACAGGCTTCTAAGGCTCGGAAACTCTCTAAATGGAAAGACTGGGCTGATGGCGAAGATGTTCGATCCAAACGAGCTTGACGAGTTCGAGCCGATGTCCGAGGCCGTGGCCCTACCGATGGACGAGGAGCTCACGGTATACGTGATAAGGGCTCCAAGATTCAAGCTTGGCGAGGTGGAGTTCGAGGCCTGTGAAAGCGGGCTGAGGAGGCTTCCAGCCGCCGCCGCGATCCTACTCCTTTGTAAGGGCGCCGCAACGCTCCCATAAAGAGATTCCATTTATAACACTTGAAGCCTGTCTATGGTTGATGGACGAGAGCTCGGGGCAGTCGATCTATGAGCTCCTAACCACTCTTTGGAGGAGGGAGAGGGAGAGCGAAGGACTCGTAAAGCTCCCAGAGGATTTTGCGCGGAGAGTCCAAGAATATGTTGGGAGCGTTAAACATTACCTAAAAGTCTCCGATAGGCAGAGCCTCTCATATGAGCTTAAGAGGGCTGAGCTTGAGGCGGTGACATCCCTACTGAACGAGCTGTTCGGGCTTAGGCTCAGAAAGATCCTAAACCTAGTCCTTCAAGAGGGATCTCCCGAAAACCTATTCGACTTCGAGTCCAGAATATACCTGAACCTGCTGGAATCCGTTAAGGAGTATAGGAGGAGAGTTAGGGAGCTTATGGTCTCGGTTGCGTACAGGGACTGGAGGGAGATAAAGTCAATCCTAGTCCCGGTCTACTTCCTCAAAGAACACGGCAAGATAGTAACTCCGGATCGCAGAGCCTATGGGCCGTTCAAGCCCGGAGACATAGCGGTTCTACCGCCTGAGAATGCGAAGATCTTGGAGATGAAGGATGTGGTGCGAGTTTTGAGGGTGCTTGAGCCTGAGCATGGGAAGAAGGGTGATTAAAGCATGTTGGGCGGAGTCGAATAGAGTTCTTCGCCGTCAGCCGATAGGAGGATCGATCCGATCACGATCTTCTTCACCTGATGCTTGAAAGGCGTGTAGATCTTCAGGTAATTCTTGTCCGGATTGAAAGCGGTCAAGAGGCCTATTCCCGAAAAGTTGTCGGCCGGATCATATAGGTAGGATAGAACCCCGACCCCTCTCTTCGAGATCTCCTCCAAAGCCTTTAAGCCCTTCGAATCCACTATCAGATCATTCTCCTCGATATAGGCTGAAGCGAGTTTCGCGACCCTCGACGAGATCTCTTGAACGTCCCCAACCCCCATCAGATCCTCAACTCTAGCCCAGCTTATGGGAATCTTCCTTAAGACAGAGTTTCTCAGAAACCTGCTATATGCCATGGATCTAAGCCTCCTCCTGGCCGAAGGCTCCCTCCTCCTAACCTTTAGAGGTGGTGAAAGCTCCCTGACATCCGATCCAATATCCCTGCATAGGTTCCTCAGATCACTCGATAAACTCCCTATCGATAAGATGAGCTTCGGCCTTAGAACCTCGAAGAGCATGAGCTTATGCTTGAGGGCTTGGCCTCCGGAGATCCATCCATCGAGATCCGCCACGCACGGCTCGATTCCCCCGCTCTTAAGCTTGCTCAAGATTCTCCCAGCCATCTCGACATGCCTCTTAACTAATGGTGTTGGAGAAGTATATCCGACGACCTCTCCGTAGTCCATCCTCAAAGCCGAGATATCCGGAACCGTTCTCCTAAGCTTAACATACCCGATCGTCGTCGGAGGACAGATGTTAGACTGGCCTAAGTCCAGGTCTATGTAGGCCGAGGCTCCATGCAATTTAACTAGGTTATTCGCGATCAGAGTTGCTAGGCTGGTCTTACCGGAGTCGACTCCCCCGTAAACAGCTATCAAACCCTTCCAAGAGCCGAGTTCTTCGACGACCTCCCTCCATCCGGCTGGAACCGTGTCGACGTCTAGAATCTCAAATCCGCCTCCCTCGCCGTGAACGCACTCGATCACGGAATCCTCCTCCACATAGATGGGCCTAGACCTCCAGCTCTTCACGACGACCCTCTTCTTGGGCTTAAGCTGATGATCTAGGATCGAGGCTTTACCGCTGATTAGGGTCGCAGACGCAGGGCCATAGAGTATCACCGTGCTTCCAGCCCCGACCTCGAGCCTGGGCATCCGCGTCACCTCAGCTTTAAGATATTTCTCAGGGAGAGCATTAAAGCGGAGTATTCATCCTTACTCATGCCCCTCATCCTCGGAATCAAGCCCTTACTCGTATTCGACTCGTCCACGAGCTTCACGATCACACCTCTTCCATAGAGCGCTTTTGCGATCTTCCGGGCTATGACCCTCGCATTCTCAGGATTAGATGTGGCCCCTATCAAGACGTACTTCCTCTCAGCACCCGAGTGGGTTTTCATGAACCTGCTTAAATCGTCTAAGAGGCTCTCAACGATCCCATACCTCCTCGTCCTAATCACCCTATGATTCAAGACGTATGCAACCCCTATGCTCTTCCCCGGGTCTATCGCTGCCGCCGCCAGCTTATATCGAAGCTCTCCAACGGCTATCTCCGATGCCCGTTCAACGAGCTCCTCGATCGAGTCATAATCTTCCCTGTAAAGTATAATTCTTCCCCGATCATCCAACCCCTCCCTCTTCTCCGCTATCACCACCCTTATCGAGAGGGGGAGCTCGTCTAAGCTCAGGACATGCTTCACCCTGACGCCTAGGGTCGACGCCATCTCCTTAACCATGTTTCCAAACCGCATATCTGATGTGAGTAGACCTATGATCGGCTCCCCTCTCCTCAACCCCAAGATAATTTGCGGCGGAGTCTAATAGGTCTTCATGGAATAAGATTTTAAGTCGGCCGCGCAACATATTTGACGAGGATCGGAGATGGGTAGGAGGCGTAGAAGGAAGATCCGGAAGAAGATCATCAAACCCCTGCCGAAGGTCTTCACGTGTCCAGTTTGTAATGAGGAGGCCGTGGCGGTCTACCACGAGGATGGATCGGATTACGCCGAGGTGATATGCTCAAACTGTAAGGCGCATGCCAGGGTCAGATGGCTGCCATCATACATGGCCGTCGACGCGTACGCCGAATTCTACGATATTGTCACGGGATCCAAGAAATCGGCGGAGCCCTCGCCGGCGGAGTCGGCCGAGCTTTCAACGACCGGTGAATGATACCGTGGATGCTTCGGCAGAAGATCTTCAAGGAACTTTAATATATTAAGAGTTTAAGGAGTATTTGGCCGATGACGCCGAGGGCTATCAGGATTGGGAGAGTTGAGCGATATATCTTGGATGAATTGGAGAAGGGGCCTATACACATGACCCTCCTGGATCCCGAGAACTTCACCATATCATCGGCTCAAAGGGTCGCCAAGGCTTCCGAGGAGGCCGGGAGTTCGGCGATAATGGTTGGGGGATCAACGGTCTCATCCCAGTCGGAGATGGATCAAATCATAATGGCGTTGAGGGAGGAGGTGGATATACCGATCATAATCTTCCCAAATAATGTTCAAGCCTTAAGCAGATACGCGGACGCGGTATGGTATATGATCCTATTAAACTCGGTTGAATGGTATTATGTGATCGGGGCCCAGATGCAGGGAGCCCTATTCATAAGGAGATACGGCTTGGAGGCAATCCCCATGGGGTACTTGGTATTCGGGGCTGAGAGCGCGGTCTCGGCGATGGGGAGAGCCCTCCCCCTACCTATGAACAAGCCGAAGGTGGTGGTCGCCTACGCCCTCGCCGCGCAATACATGGGGCTCAGGTTCGTCTATCTTGAGGCGGGGTCGGGAGCTCCATCCCCGGTTCCGGCGAATGTCGTTCAAGCTGTCAAGTCGTCGATAGACATCCCATTAATCGTTGGAGGTGGGATCAGGTCAATCGACCAGATGAAGAGAACCCTGGATGCCGGGGCGGATATAGTTGTGACGGGGACCATGGCGGAGAGAGGTGAAGACGCATTAAAGACCTTGATAGGGGTTGTCAAAAGCTACGCGAGAAGAAGTAAAAGTTGAGTTAACTTAGCCGAATGTTAACAATTATTAAGTCGCGGTAGGTCATATTACATGATCCCTTATGGCAGATCCTAGGGTCAGTAGGTTGGCAGATCTCTTAACAAGCTATAGCGTCGAGGTTAGGGACGGAGATGAGGTATTGATAACGGCGGGGATCGAGGCTCTACCGCTCATCAGAGAACTCTATAAGCATGTTCTGATTAGGGGAGGGAACCCATTTGTGGTGATGACCGACGACGCCTTAGATGAGATCTTCTATAGGTATGCT
>NJEK01000040.1 GCA_002255105.1 Candidatus Wolframiiraptor sp. EX4484-121 | reverse complement strand
ATTTCACGATCCAAGAATGTTGATAGACGTCCACTGCCATTTAACGGCTCCAGAGTTTGAGGGTAGGGTTGGGGAGATCGTCGAGAAGTCCGTTAAAGCTGGAGTTAAGGCGATTATCACATCCGGGTTAGGCTATGAAGATGGGTTAAAGGCTTTGGAGATATCGGATTGTAGGGTTGTCTATCCATCGTTAGGCGTCAGCCCATACATGCTGGAGGGCTATGAACAGGTCATCGACTTGATAAACAGAGAGTCGAAGAGGATCGTCGCGATAGGCGAGGTTGGATTGGATTATTGGCGCGTGAGAGATGATGAGGAGAGGGAGAGGCAGAGGAGGATCTTTAGGGAGTTCATAGAGCTTTCGAAGAGCCTCGACCTACCCCTCATAATACACTCGAGAAGCGCTGGAAGATACGCGCTTGAGATACTCTTCGAGACGAAGGCTGAGAGAGTGATCATGCACGCATTCGATGGGGCGGCTAAACATGCCGTGAGGGCCGTTGAGAGGGGTTATATGTTCAGCATCCCCCCATCGATAGCGAGGAGCCAGCAGAAGAGAAACCTCGTTAAGAGAATTCCCTTGGAGAACCTACTTCTTGAGAGCGATTCTCCAGTCCTCTCCCCGATCGCTGGTCAAGTAAATTATCCGTGGAATATCATAGTCTCGGCGGAGTGGATAGGCAAGATTAAAGAGGTTCCCATCGAGAAGGTTATAGAGGTCACGGGGAGGAACGCTGCCGAGATCCTCAATCTAAGGTTATAAGTTTGAGGCTGTTTAGGATAATACTTGGAGAGGGGAGGATAATTTACCCATTTCAGGTTGGATGAAAAGGCTAATTAGAGGCGTGATGGCTTTAACGCTGGATGAGCTTGAGTCTCGAGGCGATAGCGACCCTCCCATGGGTTGAGAAATATAGGCCAAGATCCCTAGATGAGATAATAGATCAGGAGGAGGTCGTGAATAGTCTGAAGAACATCCTGAAGACGAAGGCCGTCCCTCACATGCTCTTCGCGGGGCCGCCTGGAGTCGGGAAGACCGCCACAGCCCACGCCTTCGCGAGAGACTTATTCGGCGAAAGATAGAGCGTGGAATCCAGACGATTAGAGAGAAGGTTAAGATGTTTGCGAGGCAGATCCCGATGGGCGGGCTTGGATTCAAGATACTCCTATTGGATGAGAGCGATCAATTGACCGATGATGCACAACATGCATTTAGGAGGGTTATGGAGCAGTATTCGGCAACCTGCAGGTTTATCTTGGCCGCGAACTACAGCAATAGGATAATCGAGCCGATCCAGTCGAGGTGCGCGGTAACTACAGCAATAGGATAATCGAGCCGATCCAGTCGAGGTGCGCGGTCTTCAGATTCAGGCCGCTGTTGAAGAAAGATGTCATCAAGCACTTGAGGAACATCGCCGAGAAGGAGGGGCTGGAGATAGATGATCAAGCCCTTGAGGTGATCTACGACTTCTCTGAGGGGGATATGAGGAAGGCGATAAACACCCTTCAGGCGTCGGCGTCTATTTCGAGGAAGATAGACGAGAAGACTGTCTACCAGGTTATGGGATATGTCAGTAGGGGGGAGGTTAGGAGGATCCTGGAGCTCGCGTTAAGCGGGAAGTTCAAGGAGATGAGGGATGAGGTTAGGAAGCTACTCTACGTCCAAGGGATAATGCCGACCGACCTGATATCCGCGATCTACAGGGAACTATTCTACCTGAATCTCCCCGAAGAGGATAAGCTTGACCTCCTAGACCTCCTCGGAGAGGTCGATTATAGGATCACGGAGGGTGGAACACCCGAAGTCCAGTTAATGGCATTCTTGGCCCGGGTCGCCGCAAAAGGTAAGGGATCGAAGTGATGGGGATTGACGGAGCTTTGGGTCGAGAAGTATAGGCCTAAGAGGGTTTCGGAGGTCGTTGGGAATAGGGATTCTGTCGAGGCGTTCGTTGAGTGGATGAGGAGCTGGGAGCTTGGAAAACCATCGAAGAAGGCAGCACTACTATATGGCCCTGCTGGTGTTGGGAAGACGAGCCTAGTCTTGGCCTATGCTAGGGAACATGGATACGATGTCGTTGAGGTTAATGCGAGCGATTGGAGGAATGAGGAGAGGATGAGGATGGTGGTCGGGGAGTCCTCGCTTCAAGCAACCTTGGATGCGGGATAGGTGCTTGATGCTCCAGTTTAGGAGGCTTAGAAAGTCTGAGGTGGTTAAGAGGCTTAGGGAGATAGCCTCGATGGAGGGGATTAAGGTCACCGACGCCGCCTTGAAGAAGCTCGCCGAGCGCTCCGAGGGAGACCTCAGATCAGCGATAAATGATCTCCAGGCCATAGCGAGCGGTAGGAAGATTGTCGACGTGGATGCTGTTGAAGCTCTTGGCGAGAGGAATAGGGTGAGGGAGATCTTCCAAGCCCTGAGGATAATCTTTAACACGAAGTCGCTTAGGGCGGCGAGGGCGGCGTTGGAGGGGCTTGAGATAGACCTAGACATGGTCTATGCTTGGCTAATCGAAAACGTTCCAGAGCAGATACCCGATCCAGGGGAGCTCGCTGAAGCCTACGAGGCTCTCGCCAGGGCGGATCTCTTCTTGGCTAAGGCTAGTAGGGAGCAGAAGTGGAAGCTCACGAGATACGCGATCCCGTTGATGACCGGCGGGGTTGCCTTGGCTAGGAGGACGAAGCCTCATGGATTTGTAAAATTCACCTTCCCATCAAAGATCAGGTTGATGCAGAGGAGTAGGGCCGAGAGGGAGCTTAGAAGCTCGATAGCCTCCAAGATAGCCGGGAAACTCCATCTATCATCATCTAAGGCCATAGCCCACATGCTCCCATATATATCGTTCATCATGTCTAGAGGTGATGAATACGCCAAGGCGATGGCAGAATACTTTGAGTTTACGCCAAGTGAGGTCAAATATCTGGCTGGGGGAGGCGAGGTTGAGGTAGCTGAGGTGGCTGTCAAGAAGAGGAGGAGGGGTCGGAGGACGAGGAGGCGTTAAACCCTCTCACCTTTTTCGAGGATCGACTCCAATTCGCGTCTCAGGATCGAGACTGGCATTCCTGGAAGTGAGATGTACGATCTCCTACCCTTGATCCCCTCACTCCTAACATTTATCCTGATTATCCCTAGGTCATCCAACCTCTGAAGATACTCCCAAAACCTGGTATATGCTCTCGGCTGAGTCGAGTACTCCTCGCAGATCATCTTATAATGTTGATGGAGATCGCTCGCTGTGATATATGCCTGCCCTTCCTTCAAGGCTCTGCTCAAGGCTAGGAGGATTAGCTTCTCATGGTCTCCAAGATATTCGAGATGCTCCCTCCTAATCGCCGGATAGATGCTGGCCGAAGCCTTCCTGACATGCTCCGGGGTTATCCTCGGAGAACCCTCGGCCTCAGCATATTTTCCAGCCCTCCAAAGTATGTCGAGGGCGTATCGAGCATCCCCCCTCTCGCCGGCCAGATCCGCTATAAGCCTCAGGGAACTCTCCATTAAGACCCCTGGGATCAGCGCCTCATCGGCCCTAAACTTCACGATATCGTATAGCTGGTCGCTACTGTATTCGTCTAGGTGGATTATGTTGCCGAGTAGGGTGCTCCTAGTGCTCTCATCCAATACATCGAACATCTCGGGATTCCTGGTTATCAGGATGACGGAGATCCTTGGAACCCTCTCCCTCTCCTCACCGATTCTGCTGAAGAAGTATAGGGCGTTCTTCTCCTCCCTGCCCAGAAGAGCGTCGACCTCGTCGAGGGCTAAGATTCCATAGATGTTCTTCAGCTCAAAGTAGTTTAGAATCTTGTGAAGTAGCTCCTCATATGAGTAACCCCTCGTCGGTATCCTCGCCTTAAGCTGCTCGATCATCCTGGTCAGGATTGTGAAGATGGTCTTGCTGATCCTACAGTTCACGTAGAGGAATCTTAGATCAACTCCCCTCCTCCTCGCCTCCTCCCTCGCCTCCCTCCCAAAGAGCTTGACCAGCGCGCTCTTACCCGTCCCAACGGATCCCGTGATGATAACCCTCGTCGAGATCCTAGATGTCCCGGCGATGACTCCGCTGAAGAACGTCTTCAGGAGCTTGAGCTCCCCCTCCCTATGGGGTAAAGCCCTTGGAACGTATTCGGGTGAGAGCTTCTCCTCATCCCTGAAGATCCTCATCCTCTACTAAGATTTCAAATGCGAAGATTTAAGTTAGAAGGGGGAGGTGGAAAATGCGTGGCCCTGAGGAGAGCTGAGCTTAGAGAGCTTCTCGTCAAATTCGTTAGGGTGGTCGCGACAAGGCTCCCGGACGATGTCCTTAAAGCTCTTCGAGATGAGGGGGAAGCCGGGGGAGACCCCGTTGCCAAGAGATTTTATGGAATGATGCTTGAGAACGCCCGCTACGCAGCCGAGGAGGAGATACCCATATGTCAAGATACGGGAATTCCATTCTTCTTCATCAAATTGGGGGTGAGATCTCCCTACCTCAGCCTAATGCCTTCGATCATCGAGGAGTCTATGGAGAAGGCCACGGACGAAGTCCCGCTTAGGCCGAACGCCGTAGATCCCGTGACCAATGAGAATCTGGGCGATAACATTGGACCATATATCCCGTGGATAGAGTATGAGCTGCTCCCCGACAGCGATTTAACCGAGATAGCCCTACTTCTATCTGGTGGCGGAAGCTCATTGCTTGGGAGATCTACCACCTTTAAGCCCTTGAATGGATTTGAGGAGATGATGGAGTTCATCGTGGACGCGGTCGCCGAATATGGCGTCAACGCCTGCCCACCATTATTCATCGGTATAGGGATAGGGGCGACCTCCGAGATAGCCTCAGCCCTCGCTAAGAAGGCATTGCTAAGGAGGATTGGATCCAGAAATAGGAACGTTGTTATCGCCGAGCTTGAAGAGCTATTATTGAGGAGATTGAATGAGCTGAAGATCGGGGTTCAGGGATGCGGCGCCGGAAGATCCGTCCTCGACGTCCATATAGAGTATTCCGCGAGACATCCCACAACCTTCGCCGTCGGTCTATCGGTGAACTGCTGGATTCTCAGGAGAGGGATTATGAGACTGCATCCAGATGGAGGAGTGGAGCTTCCCCTCCACAGCGGGGTGAAGTTGAGGTGAAAGGGCATAGGATTGAGACGCCGATAAGCGTTGAGGATCTCGCCGAGATCAGGGTTGGAGATACGGTCTATCTCTCAGGGATCGTTGTGACTGCGAGGGATATGGCTCATAGAAGGGTCGTGGTTGATAAGCTTAAACCACCAATAGACTTAAGCGGGTTAGCGTTGTTTCACGCCGGCCCGATAGTTAGGAGACTTGAAGATGATTTATGGAAAATAGTCTCGATCGGGCCTACAACCAGCATGAGGATGGAATCATACGAGGACGAATTCATCCGCAGAACCGGGGTCAAGCTGATAATCGGAAAGGGGTTCATGGGCGAGAAGACCGCGAAAGCATGTAAGAGATACGGCGCGATCGTAACCCTGTATCCGGGCGGATGCGCGGCCCTAGCCTCGAAGTGTATCCGCGATGTCTTGGGAGTATATTGGCTCGACCTCGGAATTCCTGAGGCCATGTGGGTCATAAGGGTTGAGGACCTCGGCCCCCTAACCGTGACCATAGATCTCAATGGGGAAAACCTGCTAAATCGGAGGATCGAAGAGATAGAGTCTTCAAGAGGCGACGTGGTCAACGGCTTAAAGCGGGAGGCCAGGCGGATACGCACCCGGAGATCCTATGAGAATGCGGCCGGCGGGATTTGAACCCGCGACCACTGGCTCGGGGGGCCAGCGTCCTACCAGGCTAGACGACGGCCGCCACCCTAAATCCTATCTTCGGGTATATTTGTGGTTTTAGGGTTCTCTTGGTATTAGCTGGATATTTCTCCGGGATCTCCCACTTTCAGCGGGCTCTCTAGGATAAATTAGGTGGTCTTGGCCTCCTTGTCTTGGGCATGGCGGCGGAGACAGTTGCGGGGGAGTTTGAGGCCTTGCTGAGGAGAGTTGAGGTCGAGTTCCGGAACTCGCTTGAAGAGATAACCCTCTCAAAAGATCTCCAAAAGCTCAGCCTCCCCACCGGAGCCCTAGAGAATCTCAGAGCAGGCTCGCGGCTTAGGGTCTTTAGGTGGGTGGCCGAGAAGCTCATCGAGAAGGGGATCGCGAAGCCCGTCGACGAGATAATGGATCGGAAGAATATCCTGAAGCTCCGCTGGAAGGAGAAGAATAATCCGAGCGAGCTTCAACCCCTTCCAGAATATTTCTATCTCAGGACTAGAGATCTGCCGTCCAATAGGGATGAAATCCTGCCAGACCTAATGGACATCCACGCGCTCAGATTGGGCAAGCTCATGAATCTAGCGGCCAAGAGGATCTCGCCGACGATCTTGGAGAACTTGACGGCGGAGGAAAAAGTCTTCTATCAAACCATCCTGAGCATAGTTAATGTCTGGCTCAAGTTCATAGAGCCTAAAGGTGATGGAGATGGACGCTGAATTAAATGTCGAGGAGGAGTTTTCGAGATTCTTTAAGCAAGAGAAGTATAGGTCTCTGATAGCTAGCGCGGTTGCTCAGCGGAAGAAGTCCATAATGGTCGATCACAGCGACCTCATATCGTTTAACGAAGAGCTCAGCCACCTGATAGTTGAGGAGCCGCTGAAATATCTTCCAATCTTGGATAGGGCGGCGTATAAGCAGCTGCAGGTCGAGGATCCGGAGTATGCTTCGAAGATTAAGGAGTTTAAGGCGAGGGTATTCAATCTTCCTGAAAAGATCCCGATCAGGGAGGTTAGGTCGAGTCACCTTAGGAAGCTTATAGCGATAGACGGGATAATCGTTAGGGCGAGCGCGATAAAGCCCATGCTCAAGACGGCGGTCTTCAGGTGTAGAAACTGCGGGACGAGATACAGGGTGGAGCAGAATTCATCTAGGCTGAAGGTTCCTGAGAAATGCACGAGCATCCAGTGTAGGGGTAGGAGGAGCAAATTTGAGCTAGTTGAAGAGGAGTGCGATTACATCGACTATCAGCTAATTGGGGTTCAGGAGAAGCCCGAGGACCTGCCTCCCGGTCAGCTTCCAAGAGTAATCGACGTGGGGCTGAAGGGCGACATCGTCGATAGGGCCAGACCCGGCGACCGCGTGATAATAACCGGAATATTATTCGCGGTTCAGGAGAGGGGCGCGGAGATGCCTAAGAAGACCTCGAAGATGTATCTTGAGGCGGTCAGCATCGAGACCGCCAGCAAGGAGCCCGAATCCCTTCAGATAACCCCTGAGGAGGAGAGGTTGTTCAGGGAGATGGCGAAGGATCCCAACATCCATCAAAGATTGATCGAGTCCATAGCCCCAAGCATTTATGGGCTGGATCACATAAAGAAGGCTATAATGCTCCTCCTATTCGGGGGAAGGCCGAAACAATTCCCAGATGGAGTGAAGGTCAGAGGAGACATACACATCCTACTCGTCGGAGACCCCGGAACCGGGAAAAGCCAACTATTGAAGTATGCGGCGATGATAGCTCCAAGAGGACTCTACACTTCTGGAAGAGGCTCCACGGCAGCTGGCCTATGTGTTTCAGGAGATACATTAGTTTACACGGATAATGGAATAGTCTCGATAAAGGAGATTGTTGAAAGAAATATGAGGAATGGATTGCTCGAGATAGATGATGGAGTTTATGTTTCGAGAGAGCCGAAGCCCATAAGGATCCTCGCTCCCTCAAAGGATTTGAGCGAAGTTGAGATCCATAAGGCGATTCAATATTACAAGTTGAAGGCAAAGGAAGTTGTGCAGATAGAAACGGTCTTAGGCAAGTCTATAACCTTGACGGGTGAGACGCCCATCCTATGCTCAAATGATGGAAAGACCCTAGAATGGAAGAAGGCATCCCAAGTAAAGATTGGGGATCATATAGCCTTCATCGCTAAGATTCCGGAGGTGGAAGGCAATTGGAGAAAATGCCTACTTGAATTCATTGGAGATGATGTATTCGTCGAGATAAGCCAAGAAAAATTGGAGGAGTTATTGGACAAGCTCTCAACGAAGCTTGGATCGCTTAGGAATGTTGCAAAGCTACTTAACGTCGATGAAAATTGCGTTTACTATCTGTGGAGAAGGGGTATAGCGAGCCCTAAGCTAAAGGTTTTAAGGAAAATCCTCGAAGAGGCTGAAAGCAGCTTCGAAGACATCTATCCTTGGATCAAGTCTATATTCTATAAGAGTTATCGAGGTAGGGAGAGAGTTAAACTCCCACCGTATCCAAATGAAGTCTTCATGGAATTCTTAGGCGACATATACTCCGATGGATGCCTGGTCAAAGATCCTCGCAAGAACGAATCTTACACCATACATTATTCCACAGGTTCCCTCGAGGATGCTAGGAATTATATTGAAAGGGTTAGAGAACTATTTGGACTTGATCCAAAGATAGAAAGAGATAAGCGTGAAAGGTGTTATGTGGTCCGCTTTTCAAATAAGGTTATAGCAAGACTGCTAATCGGCTTCGGAATTCCAGTAGGAGATAAAGGAAAGGACTTAGAAATCCATCCCATCATCCACGTAATGCCGAGAAAACTGATCGGAGCGTTTCTTAAGCAGCTCTTCACGAATGACGGAGGAATAGTGAGAGGGAAGTGCGTTTTCTTCTCCACATCGAGTAAGAGGCTAGCGGAGCAAGTTGATCTCCTCCTACGCAGATTCGGCATAATCTCATCGATTAGAGAGCGCCGCTC
>NJEK01000039.1 GCA_002255105.1 Candidatus Wolframiiraptor sp. EX4484-121 | reverse complement strand
GTCCTGGGTTCGAATCCCAGCGGCCCCACCACCCCCAGAACAGCTATGCCATGTATCCGATGATTAGGAGTATTATGCTTACAGCGAAGGCCGTGGCCCACCTCGCCGGACTCCATGCGATTATCTTCCTCCCATCTAGGGCTCCGAAGGGTAGGAGGTTGAAGAAGGCTATGAAAGCGTTTAGGGATGCCAGTATTCTTAGAACGTAATGGAGCCATCCAATCCAGATCGCCTTGAGGAAGATGTGGGAGCCAATGTAGAAGACCGCTGAGAGGATTATGTTCGAGAGGGGGCCTGCGAGGGCTATCGAGCCCATGACCGGTATGGGAGCGATGCCCGAGATCACGACGGCTCCGGGGGCGATTATCTTGAATGGTATGTAGGGTATCGAGGTTATGATCGTCAAGATCGATCCCATTGGATCGAGCCTGAATCCGGCCGAAAGTCCGTGGCTTCTAGCCGAGTATCGGTGGGCGAGCTCGTGGATCAGGAAGGAGGCCAAGAATCCTAGGATGAAGCTCAATAGAATATACCACCTCAGGCGTAGGTTGAAGTTTATGAGGGATAGACCCGCGAGAATCACTATTAGGGCTCCGGCCGTTAGGTGTAGGGCCTCCCTCCTCGCCACCCTCCTCTTGGCCAAGATCCTCCGCTCCTCCTCCAATCTAATCATCCTCCTCCTCTCCTTCCACTCCTTCTCATAGGGTGAGGCCGCTGCGTAGAGTCCTGGACAGTTATGTTTCTCTGGAAGCCTGTGCTCCGCGCAGAAGTATCCTCCGCAGTATGGGCATTTAAATGGCATCAGGACCTCCTTTCCACAGACCTCGCACTTAGTCAAGCCAAGCCCTCCGTCAAGATCCTTTATTCAAGCCTTTAAAATTTAATCTTCTGGGGCTAGATTTAAGCATATGGAATGGTTAAATGGAGCGGAGGCAATTGATGAGTCATGAGCGGAACCTTTAGAGATTGGGATAGGAGTATAGAGAGGCTCGTGGATAGAATCACTAGGGAGGTCTCGGAGGAGATCTCGAAGCTCGTTGAGTCGGCCGCGTCGCCGATAAGGCTCGCAACCTACATAACCCCAAGCGGGTATAGGAGGCCTGTAAGCGAGACCTACGTCGATGGAGATGAGGTTGTGGTCGTGATGGAGCTCCCGGCGGCGTCAAAGGAGTCAATAGATCTTAGGGTTAGGGAGAGGGAGGTCGAGGTCGATGCGGGCTTCTCCGAAGAGCTCAAGAAGACCGTCCCAAAGTACTCCCTATTCAAGAGCAGGGGTTATAGGGCGGTGGTACCACTTCCAAAGGACGTTGACGCGGAGAGGGCTAAGGCCGCCTTCAGGGACGGAGTCTTGGTGGTGAGGATACCTGTTCAGAAGCCCAAGGGAGTTGCGGTTAAAGTAGAGTGATATGGCTAGGACTAGGTTCAGGGAGCTCGCGGGGGTCTGCGAGAAGCTCACGATCTTAAGCGGTAGAAAGGATAAGGTCTCACAGGTCGCGAGATTCCTAAGGAGATTGGACTCCGTGGAGGCTCCGGCGGCCGCGCTCCTTCTAATAGGTAGAGCTTTGCCCGAGGGTAGTGAGAGGAAGCTTGAGGTGAACTTCGCGACCATAATGGATCTACTCGAAGAGTCCGGCCAATCCCTGTTGGGCGGCGAGGAGCCTCCGACGATACTCGAGGTCTCCTCAACCCTTAGGAGGATAGCCGAGATAAGTGGGCCGGGTTCGAGGAATAGGAAGGTCGCCTTACTCAGGTCTCTGATCACGAGGATGAGCGAGCTTGAGCGGAAGTGGCTATTTAAGCAGATAATCGGCGAGATGCAGCACGGGGTTAATGAGGGTATCCTGTTGGAGGCTTTGGCGGAGCTCACCGGAGCGGATCTAAATTTCGTCCAGAGGGCCTACATGCTCCTAGGCAGGCTCGACGAATTGGTTAGGATAGCCATGGAGGGTGGGAGGAAGGCGATCGAGGAGGTTAGGCTCAAGATCTTCAACCCGCTGAGACCCATGCTCGCCGAGATCTGCAACGATGTCGACGAGCTCTTGAAGTCCATCGGCAGGCCAATGGCCTTCGAATACAAGTTCGATGGGGCGAGGGTTCAGATACACATGAGGGATGGGGTGGTCAAGGTCTATTCGAGGAGATTGAACGAGGTGACCGAGAGCATCCCAGACGTGGTCAGGCAGGTGAGAGAGGGGGTCAAGGAAGTTAAGGAGATCGTCTTGGATGGAGAGGTTATAGCGGTCGATAGGGGCGGAAGACCCCTACCATTCCAAGAACTCCTGCGGAGATTTAGGAGGGTTAGGGGGGTTTACGAAAAGATCGAGGAGATCCCCCTAAAGCTCCAAGTCTTCGACATCCTATACTTGGATGGGGTCGAGCTGCTCGATAAACCATATGAGGAGAGGTGGAGGATCCTGAGCGAGAAGGTCGATTCGAGGCTACTGGCTCCCCGGATAATAACATCGGATCCAAAGGTGGTTAAGGACTTCCTCGAAAAGGCTATCGAGGAAGGCCATGAGGGTCTGATGGCGAAGAGGCTGGACTCCCCATACAGGCCTGGGAGGAGGGAGAGGCTTTGGCTCAAGATAAAGCCTGCTGAGAACCTGGACCTAGTTATAGTGGCCGCCGACTGGGGTTATGGGAGGAGGACTGGATGGCTGAGCAACTATCATCTCGCAGCCTACAACCCCAGAACCGACGGCTTCGAGGTTGTCGGTAAGACGTTTAAGGGGTTGACTGACGAGGAGTTCGAGCTTATGACTAAGAAGCTTCTCCAGCTCAAGCTCAGCGACGACGGATACACGGTCAGGGTTAAGCCGGAAATAGTGGTCGAGGTCGCCTATAACGAGATTCAGAGGAGCCCGAAATATCGTTCAGGCTATGCTCTAAGGTTCGCCAGGATAACCCGAGAACTATATCTTAAACAGTTTAGGAGGAAGGGGTCTCTAACCGAAGACCTCTTATCAGGTCGCCGTTAAGCTTTAGGAATACTTTGGTTGGATCGAGCTCACCCGGTAGACCCTTTCTGAATCTGACCCTAACCCTCCCCCGAACGCCGTGAGTCGCTACGATGCTACCCTTAACCCTGAGGTCCTCATCTCTGTACTCGACCTGCTTCCCGATCAGCAGCTTCGCCTTGTCAAGGCTATCTATCCCCGGAAATGATACGATGTATTCCCTCACAGCCTTATTTCTCCCGCTCGTCTTATATCTCCTTGAGGTTATGAATCCCCTGAGCATTCTCAGACCCCATTAAGGCTTGAACCTGCCTCCAACTTATTACCATTAAAGGGGATTATCAGGGTAATTAGCCGAGAGTCTTATGTTAAGATGACATCTCCCCAGAATGGAAACCCTTATCCCATGAGGTTGAAAACTGATCCTGGGATGCGGAACGTAGCAATAGGCCTGATGATCGGGCTCGGGATCCTGACTCTCGGAGGAGCCTTAATCACCCCATATACTCTAAGCCCTCAAACCCCAAGCCAATACAATATCTTCAGGGCGATCTTAGCGACTTACACACCCCTCTTAACCCCAATCTCCTCGGCGGCCGGGGTGAGGATGGTTGGAGGTGGAGGGCCGCAGGGAATAATCCCCATCCTAATATGGCTGGCAACCGCCATCGCGACCGGGATCGCTCTCAGAGATCCGGAGAAGAGCGGTAAGGCCATGTTCGCGTCGGCTTCGATAATCTTACTTCTCTGGATAGCGTCGGTCTTCCTATCAGCCCCAACTTGGCCAGATCTAAACTCATGGCTCGTCGAGGTCGATCTGTTGACATCCGACTTACTCTCTAGACCGATAGATATTCTCTCGCTCTTCACCATACCAACGGGATTGGCGATCTTAACCGCCCAGATAGCCCAGCTCAAGAGGAGACCTGTAAGGACCGAGACGAGCATAGATGAGGATTACTATATCTAGTCACGGTAATCAAAATAGAAAAATGGGGATTTTGGGTAAGTAGGCTCCCTTAGACCACCTCAACTTTTTCCTCAGGCGCAGGAGCAGGCGCGGCCTTTGGCTTAGCCCTCTTAGCCCTCGCCCTTCCCTTCTTCTTCCTCGTGGTCTTCTTCCTTGTGGTTTTCTTCTTCCTAGCTGCCTTCTTCTTTCTAGCCTTTCTCTTAGTCGTCTTCCTCTTCCTCGTGGTCTTCTTCCTCGCAGTCTTCCTCTTTCTCGCGGTCTTCTTACGCGGCATTTTCTTCTTTCACCAGCATTTTTTACATGTTTTAAGTTATATAAAAAATTTTCGGAAAAAATTACACATCAATCCATGCGAAAGATTTTCGGAACGAATAATAATGAGCGGGTCTCACTACATTTCGTGTTGGTGGTGCGGTGTGGTTGAGATCGAGTTTTCCGAGTTTCAAAGGCTCGACATAAGAGTTGGGAAGGTGGTCTCGGCGGAAAGGGTTCCGGGGGCGACAAAGCTCCTGAAATTCACGGTCGACTTCGGAGAGTTCAGGAGGCAATCCGTGGCAGGGCTTGGCCATATCTACGACCCAGAGCACTTCATCGGAAAGCAGTACGTCTTCGTTGTGAACCTAAAGCCTAGGAAGATAAGGGGGGTGGTCTCGGAGTGCATGATCTTAGCGGCGGTTCCGAGCGAGGAGGAGGTGGTTCCGATAAAGCCCGAGAAGGATGTCCCGGTGGGATCGAAGGTCCTCTAGAATCGATGATAAAGGAAAAATGGAGGCTAGATTAGGGATCAATGGGTCGGTAACGGATGCTGAAGAAGTTCTTCGTCGAGGACGCGCTTAGGGCCGAAGAGGATGATGAGGTAGAGCTGGTCGGCTGGGTCAGGAATAAGAGGATCCACGGAGGTCTCATATTCCTAGATCTCAGAGACTCCACGGGAGTCATCCAGGTCGCGTTGAAGAAGGGTATAGCCGATGAAGAGAGCTTCAGAGCCGCCGAGGAGCTTAAGCTGGAGTCCGCGATAAGAGTTAAGGGTATTATAAAACATGATCTAAGGGCGCCGAATGGAGTTGAGCTTAGATGCAAGAGCTTGGAGATTCTAGGCCCGAGCCTGGACGAGTTTCCGATAAGGAAGGATGCGGGCCTAAGGTTCCTACTTGATCATCGCCATCTCCACATCCGAAGCCCTAGGATCGCGGCGGTGATGAAGCTGAGGGCGATCTTAGTTGACTCGGCCAGGAGTTGGTTGAAGGATCACGGGTTCATCGAGATCCACTGCCCGAGCTTCATAACGGCGGCGGTCGAGGGTGGGGCAACCCTCTTCAAGGTCGACTACTTCGATCGAACCGTCTACCTAACCCAGAGCGTCCAGCTCTATCAGGAGGCCGCGATCTATGGGCTCGAAAAGGTGTATAGCCTCCAACCGAGCTTCAGGGCAGAGCTCAGCAGGACTAGAAAGCATCTAACCGAGTTTTGGCATCTCGAGGTGGAGGTCGCCCATGCGGAGCTAGAGGACATAATGGAGATAATCGAAGAACTATTCTACTCGATGGTCCTAGGGGTCTATGAGAAGGGTAGGAAGGAGCTTGAATTCTTGGGGGTCAAGCTCGATCCAAAGGTCGCCGAGCCACCCTACCCAAAGATAAGATACTCTGAGGCCCTAGACATCTTACTGAGCAAGGGATTCGATATTAAGTGGGGGGACGACTTCGGGGCGGACGAGGAGAGGGAGCTGTCGAAGGAGTTTGAGAAGCCCTTCTTCGTAACCCACTGGCCTAGGGAGGCCAAGGCGTTCTACCATCTCCCAGATCCGGCCGATCCAAGGGTTTGTAGGAACGCGGACCTCCTGGCCCCTGAGGGATATGGTGAGGTGGTTGGAGGGGGTCAGAGAATCCACGACTACGACCAGCTCATCGAGAGGCTTAAGGAAAACGGCCTAAACCCGGAGGATTATCGATGGTATCTAGATCTTAGGAAGTATGGCTCGATCCCCCACAGCGGATTCGGCCTAGGGATCGAGAGGATGCTCCGGTGGCTCCTAAAGCTCCCGCATATAAGGGATGCATGCCTCTTCCCGAGGACTCCGGCGAGAGTGTATCCATGAGCGATGAGGTTTACGGGCCCTCGGAAGATACGCTACTACTCCTGAGAGCGATTGAAGGTCTTGGGAAACGGTTTAAGAGGGCTGTTGAGATAGGATCTGGCTCCGGACTGATCTCGGCGAGGCTCGGCGAACTCTCGGATGAGGTCCACGCCGTGGATATCTCGCTTAACGCCATCAGGAGGACTAGGGATCTATTGAAGAGAAGTGGGGTATGGGGTAGGGCGCATCCCGTATGCGGAGATCTCTTGACTGCTTATAGAAGCTCGAAGCTATTCGACCTAATAGTGTCGAACCCACCTTACCTCGAACCGGAGGTCGGTGATCGGGCGATAGAGGGTGGCTGGAGGCTCGTCGACAGGCTGGTGGAGGATGCTTCCAAGAGGATTGAGCGCGGAGGAGTTCTCCTGATCGTGGTATCGAGCCTGACATCCAACCTTGAATCCATCCTCGAAAAGCTGAGGGGAGAGGGCTTCTCGATAAAGGTCGTGGATAAGGCCAAGCTCTTCTTCGAGGAGCTGTTGGCGGTAAAATGCGTCAAAGAATGAAAAATATTTTTGGTTTTTAGTTTAGCGGCTCTAGAACTCTTCCTCCTCTTCCCACTCCTCCTCTTCCTCTTCGAACTCCTCCCACTCCTCCTCTTCGTCCTCGAATTCGAGGAATAGGTCCTCGAGCCTCATAGCCGCCCTACTACTCGGATTTAATCCCGCATTTTAAGGGTTCCTCCCCTAAGCTTAAAGATTGGGGGCCACGATTTAGATCTCGATGCCTTACAGGTTCACGTTCGACTTGAGGAGGCTTCCGAGGGAGTTCTTCGAGGAGCTTATGAGGGCCGCCTACGACTCAAGGCTTCATAGAAGGTTCGGCGATATCGCGCGCACCCTGGTCAAGAAGTTCAGGATCTAGGAGTTTACTGGGCTGAACTTGAATGAGGCAATATCCTTGCTCGAAGACTTTCTAGAGATTCAAGCGCTGAACGTGATGAATAGGGAGAGGTTTAATGGAGCTAAGGAGGGTGGGAGAAAGGTCCTCCTCCTACCCCACTGCGCGAGGAAATACATGGATAATAGGTGTAAGGCCATCTTCGATCCATCGATCCCAACCTACATCTGCCAACACTGCTCTCCCGACTGCCTGATAAATCAAGCCGTAACCCTGGCCGAGGAGCGGGGCTACGATGTCTATGTGATTCCAGGCGGGTCCTGCGTCCCAAAGATCTTGGCCTCGAGACGTTATGAGGCGGTTGTGGGCGTGGCGTGTGGAATGGAGCTCATGCTGGGCTATCAGATTACAAAGCAGTTTGGGATCCCGGCCCAAGGCCTCCCACTCCTAAAGAATGGTTGCGCAAACACCTGGTTCGATGTCAAGGCTCTTGAGAGGATCCTCTAGCGCCGCGCCTTGCGAGAAGATACCCCACCCCAATCCCTAGGATGACCAGCGCCGCGCCTAGGACCACGCCGTAGACGATCGACTCGAATGGGTGTTCGATTATGTGGGCAGAGCCGCCCCCATCCACGCTCATCACGCATTCTGCCTCGGCCTCAAGCCTCTTCCCGTTAAACCACGAGCTCGCCCTGATCCTATAGATTCCAGGCTTATCCGGAGTCCAGTAAACAGTTTTCGTCAGATCCTCATTCGCCCTCCAATTCCAACCTTTCACGAACTCGCCGTCTCTGAAGACCTCCAGCCGAATCTCATGGTGGTGGACAACCTGTATCTCATAGCATCCAGGAGCTAGGTGGACGAAGTGGACTGTTATCTTGACAGGCTCGCCAAGATTGTAGCTCAACCTATCGGTCGAGACCTCGATGAACCTACATCCTCTACCCTTTACCTCGATATCCTCTTCCAAGTCCTCGAGATTCCCCTCATAGATGGCCGCGGTGAACCATGCCCAGCCATCGAACATCCCGGCTATTCCTGAATCTATTTTCTCAAGATCCTTACCCGTTAGTGGAAAGCTTAGGCGAGCGCCGATCCTCCTATACTCCGCGATCTTGAACCCTGCAGGTAGGCTCTCCCCGCTGATCCCATGTCTCGTTATGGCGTAGACTATTATCCTGGTCTCGCCCTTAGCCGCCCTCGAAACCTTGAGCGGGTAGTATAGTTCATCTGATCTAAAGGTATAGATTATCGGCTCCACGCTCCTAACCTTCTCGCCGACCTCGACCAGATCCAAGACCCAGTAGTTGAAACCCCTTTGGAGATAATCTTCGACAATCTCCCTAATCCTCTCGGTTATCCTCAGGCTCTTAAGCCCCTCCCTCGACGCATAATCCCTTAGGAAGCTTACGAGTTCCTCAACCTCATGAGCCTTAACGACCATGATGTCGTGCGCCCCAATCCTCTCATGGAAGACTATCTCAGGCCCCCGCCCCCCACCCTTCTCGACCGCGGCCAGCGGGGCATGTCGATAGATCATCCTCTGGATCTCCGTGAAGATCTTGTGGCTTCCCTTCTGGACGGAGGGCTTAGAAGGCAATGGAATTATCTCGAGAACCTTGGTCCCCTTCGATGAGTATAGGTCCGTTGACAGGATGAGCTTCTCAATGGTTCCATTCCAGGCCACGACGACCTTTTGGCCAGGGTTATAGATGTCGGCCTCAGATCCTGGGATCACGCACTTATCGGCCGTTACTTGGGGAAAGTAGCCCGCGGCCACCATCATGGTTAGGATCATGATTAAGATTGTTGGGATGAGCTTTCCGCCCCTCATCTCGCCGTTAACTGGTTTACCCCTCCTTATCATACTAGCTTTTAGAACGGCACCGCGAATCATCTAGAAATTGAAGATTAATATGCTAGCCAGCTCAAGAATTGGCGAATGCCGCGAACTAGGGGTAGGAGGAGATTGGAGCTACCTGGAGAGGATCTAGAGCTCGTCGAGGATTTTGGGGAGCTCGTTAAGAGGGCTAGGATAAAGCTCGGCCTAACCCAGCAGGATCTAGCAGCCCAGCTTAACGAGAAGCTCACGGTGATAAAGAAGATTGAGGCTGGACAGTTTAGACCTTCGATCCAGCTCGCTAGAAAACTTGAGAAGTTCCTTAAGATCCGGTTGCTCGTCCCGGTGGAGGAGGAATCCATCGAACTTGTTAAGCCCTCAGGTAAACGCGGGCTTAAGGGAGTGAGCTTAGGGGAGTTGCTGAGGGGGAGAGAAGAGGAGTCTAGGTAAGGTTTTAAGCAGGTTCGGCTAACTTGGTGTCGAAGGTTGAGAGTCGCGATAGTTCATAGGGTGCTGAGGGGAGAGCGGGATAATCTAGCGGAGCTTAGGGAAGGTCGAGGAGCTCCGAGAGATCGTTAAGAGGCTTAAGATAGAGAAGGTCGTGTTCGAGAACGATCTCAAACCAGTTCAAGAGTATAATCTCGCTAAGGCCCTAAAGGTCCCGATAATCACGAGAACCCAATTGATCTTGGAGATCTTCAGCATGCACGCGAGCAACATCGAGGCAAAGCTCCAGATAAAGCTGGCCGAGCTCAAGTATGAGCTTCCTAGGGCCAAGGAGAAGGTTAGGTTGGCGAAGAGGGGTGAGCAACCCGGGTTCCATGGGCTTGGGGCGTATGAGGCGGACGTCTACTACGATGAGATCAATAGGAGGATAGTCTCGATCAATAGGAAGCTTGAGTCGATTAAGAGGCACATGGATTTATTGAGGATGAAGAGGAGGAAGTATGGGCTTCCGCTCATCTCCCTCGCCGGATACACGAACGCGGGCAAATCCACCCTATTCAAGGCCTTGACATCCGAGAATGTTAAGATAAGCGAGCAGCTCTTCACAACCCTGACTCCGACGACGAGGATTACCAAGATGGATGGTAAGCCCGTCTTCATCTCGGACACGGTGGGATTCATCAGGAATCTCCCAACCCTCTTGGTCGAGGCGTTCTACGCGACCCTCCGAGAGATAGTTCTCTCAGACATGATCCTCCTCGTCGCAGACCTATCTGACCCAATAGACGAGCTTAGGGAGAAGATAGATACATCTCTCGAGATCCTGAGTAAGATTGGGGCCCACAACGTCCCAACCCTGATAGTCTTGAATAAGCTGGATTTGGTGGATCCCGAGGAGGCTTCGAGGAAGATTGATATGCTCGACCTAGAGCTACCATACGCGCTGACCTCGGCCAAATACGGATATGGGCTGAAGGATCTTGAGAGGATCGTCTCCGAGATGCTCGGCGGATTCATAAGGGTTGAGGCATCCCTACCATATGATGGGCACGGAATTAAGATTCTCGAAGAAGTCTACGATAAGTCGAAGATCTTTAACGTCGACTTCGACGGCAAGTCCATCAAGCTTAAGGCCGAGACACCGATCTACCTGGCCGAGAAGCTCAGGAGGTATGCGGTTGGCGGGAGCTTCAAGATCCTCGGATAGAGATCTCTTGAAGATCGTTAGGACGATAGCTGATTACCAGTTTGGAGGAGGAGTCGGCGAAAAATTATTCGACGATGGATGCGTTATCAAGATCTCCAAGAAGACGGGCAGGCCTAAGTACGTCTATGAGGGGGATGAGATCTTGGCCACGGTCAGGTATCCCGACAACCTCCTCGCCCTAACGCTCAAAGGTGCCGAGAAACTCTCGAAGATCCTCCCAAGACCCAGATTCAGGGTTGTGATAAGGCCCAAGGCATTGGAGAAGATTCTGAAGGGGATGAATCCAACTGCCGGAGACGTATTGGATGCCGATGAGAAGATAATTCCGGGCGAGGAGGTCTTGGTCGAGGACTTTAGAGGCGAGCTCATCGGGGTTGGGAGGGCCATGGTCTCGGGATCCTTGATGAAGGATCTGGCCTCAGGAGCGGTAGTAAAGCTTAGGAAAATCCGCAAAGAACGTTAGACAAACCTATATCTATCTGAAGACGGCTATTATGGGTGGGTGCGTGGATTGAGGAAGATCTCTCCGAGAAGGCTTAGGAGGATGCAGGCGAGGATGCTGAGCGGGCTCGGCCTAGACCTAAAGGAGCTTGGAGCAGCCGATGAAGTCTTGATAAAATTTCCCGATAAACAGCTCCTCATAAGAGGGGCGAGTGTCATTCAGGTGAATCTTGAGGGTGAGAGGGTATTTCAGCTCATCGGGGGGGAGGTTGAGGAGAAGGAAGCCGAGGAGCTAATCGAAGAAGAATACGTGCCTCCGGAGGAGGATGTGGCCCTAGTCGCCGCCCAAGCCGGCGTCGATGAAAATTTAGCGAGAGAGGCTTTGAAGGAGGTTAGGGGCGATCTCGCGAAGGCCATACTATTATTGAAGTCTAAGAGATCCTAGGTTAGGATTAAGCCTGTGCTCGGATTCACCTTCGCAAGTCTCTCAAGGTGGCTGAGGAGCTCCCTATAGATCCTGAGCCCCCTCCTAAAGCTCAACGAGACTATATATCCTGATCTCATCAGCGGCGCTAGCTCCAGATCCGCCTCAAACCTATCTCCAATACTCTTAAACCGCTCCCTCCCAGACAGCGGAAGATAACTGTAGGTCTCCGATCCGGCGAGCTTCATCAACAAGTCTTTCCCAAACCTGTAGGAATCTATTCTTAGAAACCTCTTGGCGGCCGATCTTGGACATCTCCCGGCGACGCCTATCTTTCCATCGCCAACCTTATTCACGCATTCCTCCAACCTCTTTAATATGGCCTTAGCAATCGAGATAACGTCTTCCGAGATGGTTGAGGCGGATCCGGCGATATACCTTGAGGCCTCCATGAGCCCTGAGAAGGATATGATCGAACGCACCCTATTCCTCCCATTCATCCAAATTCCTCCTAGATTCTAGGGCCGCTCCAAGCAGGTTCACGGTTCCTATCGAGTGGATTAATGGGGATCTATTCCAAACCCTGTATCCGCTTAGGAAGATGCCCCCATCGAAGGTGTATATGTGGGATATTCCAAGCCTATGGACCCTCTCCTCAAGATCCCTAAACCTCCTGGATGAAACCTCGCTTAGATCTATGATAAGCCCGAGGCTCTTCCTTAAAGATGTTTGAATTCCCTGGATGAGCTTGTCGAGGTTATGATTTCCCAACCTTATCGATAAGATCCTACCCATCGGGAGATTCGATGCCGCGGCCGATAAGATCCTTACGAGCGTGTCCGGCTTATCATCTGCGTGGAATTCTACCATGACCTCCCTCCTAATGGATAGTGAGTTGCAGAGCATCTCAGCGAGTCGTTCAACCGCCTCATCGTACCGAAATTCGTATCTCCTTGCGAAGAGCCCTATAAGCCAAGATGATATGGGATAGATGTCTATCCTCCCCGATAGATGCTCTTCAGCGACATCCCTTGGAAGCATGTTCAGGATCGTGTACTCTCTTATTATCGATCCAGACGACCTCTCTAGGAAGAACCTATAGTCCTTCAACTCCAAGAACCTCTTCAAGATCCTTGATACGTCGTAGACGGGCATCCCAACCCTGGTCAGCATATGCCTGTATCTCTCCAATCCCCTATCGAGGAGGATGGAGTTCACAAGCTCCCTGATCAGCGGCGCCGTGAGATAATCTATCTTTAAGTCTAGGAGCTTCCGCTCGGCTATTGATGCGATCTCTGCGGCGATCTTGGGGGTTAGCTTCGCCTCCCTGATCAGGGCCTTAGTTATCTTCGACTTGTCGAATGGCTCTATCAGCTGGTCGCTTCTCCTAACTATCATCATCCTCCTCTCGCCAAGATCTCTCTCCAGCTTTCCGAGATACTCTAGAATTATCTCGCCCTTCCTTGAGAGACTATACTTCCTGCTCCTCCGATCCGCTTCTATCAACTCGGCGGTCTGGAGCTTCTTTAGGTGATAGGAGAATTTCCCCGCGTCCCTATCCCTTTCAAGCCCCAGCGCCTCCATGAGCTCCGAATAACTCATATCCTTCTTTGAGAGATTCCTCAGGATTTGAAGCCTGAGCGGGGAGGAGATGGAGTCGAGGACCATCTCCATAGATGACTTATCCTTAGGTTCGCCGCTCATCCCGACCTAAAGTCATATCTGTTTTTCAGTAAAAGTCTTCGTATTACCCATCAGGCCCGTTTCGAGGAGGTCTGAACAATCCTCACCTCATTAAATGTATAAATGGTGATCGTCTGGGCTTTTAGTGGGAATGGGGCTTAGGGAGTTCTTCAAGTCGGCCTGGGTCACGTTCAAGCTCGCGCGAAAACCTAATAGGAGGGAGTTTCTCCTAGCGCTTAGGATCACCTTGATAGGGGTTGCTGCGATAGGGGCCATAACATTCATTATAAGATTTGTGGCGATAGCGATCCAGGGGGCTTAGAATGGTATGAGCGCGTCAGGCCCCAGATTTTTCGCCGTGAAGGTGACGGTTGGGCAAGAGAGGAATGTCGCGAGGATAGTCGATGGCAGGATAACCCCGGATTTTAAGGGGATCTACGCGATCCTAGTCCTCCCAGATATCAGGGGCTATATCTTCATCGAGGCTGAGAGTAAGGAGAAGGTGTCTATGATAACTCAGGGGATTAGGCACGTTAAGGGTAGGCCGATAATGGTCGTGAAGAAGGATGAGCTGATGCCCCACCTAATCGAGAAGCCCGTCATCGAGACGATCTCGCTCGGAGATATAGTCGAGATAATCTCAGGCCCCCTTCAGGGGATCAGCGGGAAGGTTGTGAGAGTTGATAAGCCTAAGAATGAGATAACGATAGAGCCCTCCGACGCCGCATTCCCCCTACCTATCTCTGTTCCAGCGGATCAGGTTAGGGTGACAAAGTCTGGGGAGGTGAGGTAGATATGCCTGAGAAGACCATGAGGTTCCTGGTTCAGGGAGGTGAGGCGACCGCGGGGCCCCCGATAGGCCCAGCCCTCGGGCCGCTTGGGGTCAACGTCCTCCAGATAGTTGAGGAGATCAATAGGCAGACGGAGGAGTTCAAGGGTATGAGGGTTCCGGTCGAGGTCACGGTCGACACGGAGACGAAGGAGTTTAAGATCAGGGTTGGAACCCCGACCACCGCCGCCCTCATAGTAAAGGAGAGTGGAATCGAGAAGGGGTCTAGTGAGCCCGGCAGAAACCCTGTCGGAAACCTGAGCTTCGAGCAGGTAGTTAAGATCGCTAGGATGAAGTGGCCTGACATGAGGGCCAAGACGCTTAAGGCCGCGGTCAAGCAGGTTCTGGGAACCTGTCTGAGCATGGGGGTGACGGTCGATGGAAAGAGCCCGAAGGAGGTCATTAAGGAGGTTGATTCCGGAGCCTATGATGAGATGCTCAAGGAGTAGGCTTGCGGAAGATTTAAATTCCCGGCGCTGACTCCGGAGGCGGGCGATAGGATGCTTAGATCTTTGACCGAGAACCTCGTCGAGGCGATTGAGAGGGCGAAGAGGGAGGGTAAGAAGAGGAACTTCAAGCAGTCGATCGAACTCGTCATAAACATCAGGGATGTAGATCTTAGGAAGCCCGAGAACAGGTTCGTCGAGGTAATCCAATTACCCCATGGCCTTGGAGAGAAGGCTAGAAAGGTCTGCGTTATAGCTGGGCCGGCCCTAGCCTCCGAGGCCAAGAAGATTGAGGGAGTCGACAGGGTCATCGGCCGAGAGGAGATCGAGGCCCTGATAGGCAATAAGAGGCTGGCCAAGAAGCTCGCCTCCGAATACGATTATTTTCTGGTCGAGCCTCAGCTGATGGGGCTGACGGCAAGAGCCCTCGGAGCTGCCTTAGGGGGGAGGGGGAAGAGGCCTCAGCCCATAACCCCCGGGACGAATCTGGCCGAGCTCGTGAAGAACATCAAGCAGAGCGTCACCGTCAGCGTCAGGAAGAATCCTCAGGCCATGTGCATCGTGGGGACGGAGGACATGGATTCGAGGCAGCTCGCGGAGAACGCGGCGGCGGTGATTTCGAAGGTTGTCGATAGGCTTGAGAGGAGGTTCAGGAACGTTAAGTCGATCTATGTTAAGAAGAGCATGGGCAAGCCCGTAGAGGTCCAGTTTAAGGAGTAGGATCAAAGGGGTTAAATTCTAGGACAGATCCTCTAAGCTGAGCAGATTTGACCGCCCAAGCGATCGCGAGGTCTGCTAGGAAGATCGCGAGATGGAAGCTTGAAGAGGTCGATGAGCTAGCTAAGCTTATCCAAGACTACCCGGTTGTGGCGATCTTTAAGCTCGTCGGGCTCAGGGCGAACCTACTCCACGAGATCAGGAGGGTTTTGAGGGGTAAGGCGATCCTAAGGATTGCTAAGAAGACCTTGTTCTGCAAGGCGGCCGAAAAGGCTGGAAGACCTGAGCTTAAGCGATTATTGGAAGATGTAAAGGAGCCCATCGGATTCATCTTCTCCAAGATAGATGCATTCAAACTCAAGCTGATCTTGGACAAAAATAGGATACCTATGCACGCTAAAGCCGGTGAGAAGGCAGATATGGATGTGATAATCCCTGAGATGAACACGGGTCTGCCGCCGGGCCCCATCCTCGGAGACTTTGGGAAGCTCAAGATCCCGACGAAGATTGAGGGTGGGCAGATCTGGATCGCCAAGGATACTTTGGTCGCGAAGAAGGGCGATGTCATCTCTCCGCTTCTAGCATCGCTCCTAGCCAGACTTGATATTAAGGCGGTCTTGAAGGGCGTTGAGATCGAGAGGGCTTACGCCGATGGAGTGATCTTGACGAAGGAGGATCTGACGATAGATCTCGAGGCGAGGGCGTTGGCGATAGAGGCGGAGATCCCGGCGAGAGACGTGATAGTCGATATAATCTTGAGAGCTGAGAGCGTGGCGGCCGCCCTCAAGCAGGCCATAAAGGAATCCTAAAAATAAAGTCTCTGAAATCGTTTTGATGCGAATTGAGCGATGGCGTTGACTACCGTAGGATCTCGATCTTCCTCATCGCCGCATACGCTCCAGCATATCTGATGGATCTTATCATCTATTTGGTAGGCTCTGAGAGGGCGCTGGCGAATCCATTCTACCAATCTTTGGTGGCGGGTCGGATGTATTTTCCCATGCTGGGCGTAATCCTATCATTATTGATCACGAAGGCTGGGGTTAAGGATGGATTAAAGATGTATGGGCTTAGAATTGGGAAAAGATTTCCACAACTCTTCCTGCTCGGAGCATCGATACCATACCTCATCTACATCGTGGGGATCGTGTATGGATATCTGATAGGGTTCCCGGTAATGAATCCTGTTGAGAAGATTTATCCGGCGTTGCCTAAAGAGGTTAAACAGCTTCTAAGCCCATCGACTCTGCTCGCCCTCAGCTTGATCTCGGCCTTTATCTGGGGAATCTCGCTCAACACGCTCTTCGCAATAGGTGAGGAGATTGGGTGGAGGGGGCTGATGCTCGAAGAGCTTAGAAAGAGGTTCGGCCTCCCAACAACCTCAACCATTATCGGGGTTGTTTGGTCTCTCTGGCACGCCCCCCTAATAATCCTCTTCGGATACAATTATCCAACGAATAGACCTCTTGGAATATTGCTTTTCACGGCGATATG
>NJEK01000038.1 GCA_002255105.1 Candidatus Wolframiiraptor sp. EX4484-121 | reverse complement strand
ACGTGGTGGTTAAGAACCTCTGTATAAGCTGCGCGATCCATTACGGAGTCCTCAAGGTTAGGGCTAGGGAGAAGAGGAAGGCGAAGCCCTTCATCTAATGAGACACTATAATCTATCAAGTCCGACACATTTTTCTCCAATATCCTACTATAATCTATCAAGTCCGACACATTTTTCTCCAATATCCTTATTTCCTCCCCGACGAGACTGAGTTTTGGGATGAAGGGACTATATGCGCTCGCCGCCATATCCCTCGCGATCTCCCTGCTCGCGGCATTCGGCTTAATCATGGTTCACTACAGGTTGATGGCTGTGGACTCAGAGCTTTCATCGATCTCATCGAAGATCTCGGATCTTGAGGGTAGGGTGATAAAGCTTGGAGAGAGTTTAAGCGAGCTGGCCTCCAACAAGTCGCAACATGTTATCGTGGTTGAAGAGAATATAACAGCCCCTGAGCGAGTATATGAGCTCGTCAAGGACTCGGTGGTGATGATAAAGGCGTTAACCATCGTCACAACTTTCTTCGGGAAATCATATCAGCCTGTCGAGGGATCCGGCTTCGTTTACGATAGGGAGGGGCATATAGTCACGAACTATCACGTAGTCGAGGGGGCTGTTAGGATCGAGGTCTATTTCCCGGATAAGAGCATGTATAAGGCGAAGCTCGTTGGAGCGGACTCATATCTGGATATAGCCGTCTTGAAGATAGATGCTAGGGATAGGGTGCTAAAGCCATTAATCCTTGGAAACTCCTCGAAGCTCAAGGTGGGTCAGCCTATAATAGCCGTCGGAAACCCATTCGGGTTCAGGGGAACCCTCACGACGGGGGTGATAAGCCAGCTTGGGAGGCTCCTCGAAACGGGTAGTAAGAGGCCGATCCCTGACCTAATCCAGATAGATGCTGCCATAAATCCAGGGAATAGCGGAGGTCCCTTGCTCGACTACTCCGGGAGGGTTGTCGGGATAACGAATGCTATCTGGTCTAGGACCGGTGAATTTGCGGGAATAGGGTTCGCGATACCGTCGAACATAGTCTCGAGGGTCGTGAACTCGATCATAACCACCGGAAAATACGAGCATCCATGGATAGGGATAAGCGGGATTGACGTGAACCCCGAGATAGCGGATCTCATAAATCTCTCCAAACCCGCGGGATTCCTAGTCATATACGTCAGCCCGGGAAGCCCCGCGGATAAGGCCGGCATAAGGGGAGGGACGAAAACCGTTAGGCTCTCCAACGGAGTGGAGATAAAGATAGGCGGGGACGTGATCGTCGGGATAGATGGTGTTAAAGTTCTGGGGCTGGGAGACATCCTAGCATACTTGGAAGAGAAGCTTAGGCCTGGGGATAAGACGGCTCTGACCATAATCAGGGATGGAAAGGAGATGAAGGTGGAGATAACCGTGGGAAAGCTGCCAGCCTAAAAGGATATTTTATCCGCGAAGATCTAAGGATATTGGAGAGATGTTCACTCCAAAAGACATCAAGGTAAAGCTTCTAAGCTATGGCCCGAGGGCGGAGTTTAAGATAGATGGTAGAGATTTCCAGGTCGAGCCAGATCTCCTAATAGCCTTGGAGGGAATCGGGACATTCAAGGGAGTAACCCTCGAGGAGAGACTTCAAGAATTTCTGAAAGCCGGAAAAGATCTAGAGAAGATCGCGTTTAAGATGCATCAGGAATCCACGAGAAGGGGCCATGCATCGCTGACCACCTCTCTATCGCTTCAGCTTGAGGTCAACACATGTAGTAGGGTTGCCTCCATGCTTCTAGTCTCCCCGCCCTTCGCATCATATCTACAAGAGTCTCAGAGGAGAAGAAGGCTTCGGCCAAGCGACTTCATGATCCCCGGGGAGATCGCCTCGAATCAGGTGCTTGAGAGGGAGTTTGAGAGGGCCGTGAACTCATCTTATGAGACTTATAGCTGGATGATTGAGAGAGGGATTGAGCTTGAAGACGCTAGATACGTTCTCCCATTGGCGTCGAAGACCTCTATCTTCATCAGCTCAAGCCTAGAATCGCTCATCGGATTCATTCTAAGATCGCGTGAAGATTCATCAGAATATTATCCCGCGGAGCTGGCGCTGATAGGCCGATTGATTGAGGAGAAGGTTTCATCCATAGCGCCCGCGCTCTTGAAGGCGAGGATGGATTTCAAAACTCCTCTCCCAACATATCCATACGCGAATCCCTATAAGCCTGAAGATCCATTAATGGATTCCGTCGTAGCCGATGCGGGCTTCCCGAACAAGCCTATTCCCTTAGCATTAAACGTTCATCCAAGGGCTGTAGAGCATGCTAAAAATCTGCTAAGCGATCCATCCATGGCCGCATCCTTAAACCCATTCATCCAAACCCTATTCCTCGAACCACTATCGCTCGCGGCCTACCATCAATCGATAAGGCATCGAACAGTTCCAACGGCGGTCGAATCGATATACTCCGCCGCCAGAAGAGCCTTGAAGGATCTGAGGAGGAGTTCGATAATCCCCCCGAAGATTAGATCCTCCGAGAGCATCATGAGGAGATTTTATGACACGATGCATGTCGTGCTCGGATCATATCAGAAATTCTTGGACGAGAACGTGAGGCCATCGGATGCGGTTTATCTCTTGCCTCAAGCCCTCAAGATCTACGTCGTGAGGATGTATAACGCGTTTAACCTCCTATGGCCTCAGGGATACGTTGCCACGAGAACATGCAGTCGCGCCCAGTGGGAGGAGAGGGAGGTGGCATATGAGATCTGGAGGAGGATTGGTGAAAGATATCCCGATCTTGGAGAGTTGATGGGGGAGAAGTGTAAGATCTTGGGATACTGTCCCGAGAGGGAGTGGTGTCCGATAATCTTAAAGTATAGAAGCTATGGTGATGAGGAGCACAAGCGCGCCAATAGACTTAATCGAAAGGGGTAAAACCGTTAGACATGATCGTTCCCTCGGGATTATGCGGAGATTTATCAAAACATGGACGAGTTCATCAAGAGATGGAAATTCAGTCCAAATAAATGATCTCAATGTTCTCTCTCGATATTGCGGCGGCGGGCTTTATTCCATAATATCTGCATGAGAACACCGTCAGCAACCTGTCATTGAATAGGTAGCCATACCCCTTGTCCTGAGGTTCATGGGCTCTGATCATCAGGTTAAGGCCATTCTTGTCCATGAACTCGTTGAACGCCCTCCATCCAAATAGTTTCGCCCCACCCCCTCTCCAGCTCGGAGCAAACCACTCTATATCCTCGCATGGATCATTCCATACTAGCTGAAATGCTATCGAGTTTCTCGGGTCGATCTCACCCTTTGGAAGAGAGCGAATTTCCTCGACTCTCTCCAATCCTTCCGCAACCCCTCCGTGAACGCATATTATCCTATTTGGGAGTATGGCGGCGTAGGGTAGCTGGGAGAACAATTCCGCGAACTCCCGATAGAGTTCCTCACCATATCTCGATGCCACGACTGAGCGGAAGCCATACCAGAGATTCATCTGAGCCGACTCATGATTTCCCCTGAGCATTATCAGCTTATCTCCCCAGCTAAGCTTGTGTTCGAGCAAAGATACTAGGTTCTCGACCTGCTTCGGCCCCCTATCGACATAATCTCCTAGAAATAGCAGGTTTAGCCCGAGGCTCTCCGCTACTCTGAGGGCGTTTTGGGTTGTGTCGGAGTCTCCGTGGGTGTCCCCCACTATCAAGAAATCTCCCTTCTGCCGGATTATTAGCTGAGGTTCTCTCGAAAATATCTCGAAAGACTGCTCGATGAGTCTGTGGACGTGCTCGTATTTCAAGTTCATCCGACAGATCTGGCTTTGAGAATCTCTTAAACTTTAACGACCCTTATGGAAGAATATGTTTAGAGCGGCTGATAGGGCGAATGATGGGAGGCTTGCCCCTACCTGAGGATATAGGTTTGTGATTGTGAAGTATAGGGTTATGCCCATGAACCATGAGATCAGCTGTCCAATCCCAACTCTCTTAGATCTCTCGTAGAACTCATCGATGCGGAAGCCCTCTCTCCTTCTCCTGACCGCGTATTCTGAGACCACCACCCCTAGTAGGGGGACGAATAATCCGCCTATCATCAACAGAAACCACTCATACTTTTCAAGCGGAAGCGTTATGGCGAGGATTACTCCCAGAGCCGTGGCGGCGAGGATGAACTTCCACTGCTTGGTCCTTGGGGAGATGTTTTGGAGCGAGACCGCGGTTGAGTAGATGTCGGCGAAGGCGTTATCGGTTTCATCCACCAAGATCAATATTAGGGCTAGGTTTCCGAGGAATAGCATCGAGATCGACGAGACTATATCCCTTATCCCCATGATCAGGGCTATCGAGGCCCCGAGGAAATAGAACCAGGTGTTCGCGAAGGTGTACCCTAGGAATGTTCCGAGGAAGCCGCTCCTAGAATCCTTGGAAAACCTGTTATAGTCTGAGATCAGAGGCCACCAGGAGATCGGCATGGCTATCACGAGATCTAGGGCGAGGAGGATCGGGAGGCTTCCATCGCCTGGCTTGAAGAGGATCTCGGACACATTTGGCCTTGAGAATGCCTGGAAGGTTATCCAGGCAGTTGAGAAGTATACGAGCCAGATGGCCACCTTCTCAAGCCACTGTCTAACGACCATCAGCGGCCCCCCCAAGGCCAGAGCCATACACCAGACCGCGAAGACGATGATCCAGAATGGCTTTGTGTATTCTCCTAGGATTGGGCCTGAGATGTTTGAGGCGGCTGCGCCCATTATCATCAGCTCGAACCCGGTCCATCCGACCAGCTGTATGACGTTGAGGATGGTAGGCAGATATGATCCAACTCTGCCCAGAATCGGCCTCAAGCTCACCATGGTTGGAACTCCATAGTCGCTTCCAATCAAGCCCGCCAACGCGAGGAAGATGCTCCCAATAATGGATCCTAGAAGTGATATGATGAAGGATTGTAGGAGACCTAGGGCTGGGGCGAGGAGGGAGCCCGCGACGAGCACGAGCAACCCAACCCCTAGACTCGACCAGAGGACGAAGAGGTCTATTGTCCTGAGAATTCTAAATCGTTGGGGGACGGGCTCTATCCCCCACTCTGGAGGCGCTCTAAGCCTCGGTAACCTCATTCAGGATTATGTGTTTATGTTCCAAATATAACTATTCCCTTGAAGGTGAAACTCTTCGATAGATGTCGTCGCTGAGCTTTCTGCCGGTCCTCCTCTCCCACTCTTCAATCGGAATCGAATACATCTTTTGAACGAGATCTCTATACCATTCGGGAATTATGTTGAAGGCGCAGAAGGGAACGATCCTTCCATCTGGCATGAGATAGTGTATTGCACACCTCCTAACCCTCTCGACATCATAGTTATACTTGTCCTGGAAGTGCATCATCCCGATGAACATGCTCCTCCTATGCCAGTCTCCAACGCTCTTATAGTCGTGCTTTATCAAGATTTTGAGAAGCATCCTCGCGACGTTCATGCCAGTCGGGGCCTTCCTCTCATCTATGAATTTCTTGAAGTTCCAGAGGATCTTTGAGGCGGCTATGGCCTTACTCCTTCCAGACTCGATCTCATCCGCCCTATCCTGGAGATACTTCAACAACCCATCAACATCTATGAAATCTGTTATTGGGATCATCCTATCACCATCCTTGAAGACATAGGTTCCAGCGCCACATGCAAAGTGAACTGATAGCTCGTATTTAGGTTGCTTGGTGAAGGCCTCGATGATATGGGTTACCGGAACACATGCAGGAACCGGGAACCAGGCGTCCGCTGGAATCTGCCCATCCGTTTGTTCCTCGATCAGATGTATACAGTCTGGGATGGTTATCCTGAATCTCTCCCTCTCCTTTCTCGGCATCATACCCGTCAGGGAGACCGGCTGGAAGTTCACCGCCCTCACAACATCGACGTTCTGGAATCCAAACCTCACTATATCTCCCAGCTCGTGATCATTCACGGTCTTTATCACGGTTGGAACAAAGACTATTCCATCGTTCAATTTCCTAGCATTCTCCAAGACCTTCGGGATCTCCCAGTAATTCTTGGGATTGGTCTCGGGCGTGACGCCGTCCATGCTCAGGTAGAGATTGCTGACCCCAGCCTCCTTAACCCTCCTATAATATTCAAAGTCATTCGCAAGCCTAATCCCATTTGTGTTCAACATCACGTGATCGACCCCCTCCTCCCTGATCATCTTAATGATCTCGGGTAGATCGTCCCGAAGGGTCGGCTCGCCGCCCGTGAGCTGAACGGAGTTCCCGGCAACAGGCCTCATCGACCTCAAAATCCTAACCATCCTCCTAATCTCATCAATACTCGGCTCATACACATACCCAGCCCTCTCAGCATAGAAGAAGCAGTACCAGCACGCCAAATTGCATCTGTTTGTTACTACTATGTTTGCGAGGGCTGTGTGGCTGAGGTGGCCCGGGCATAGGCCGCAGTTTAGTGGGCATGTGTATCCGAGTTCCTTCACCTGTGGGTTGCTCACTCCTTTTCCATCGTGGGCGTATTTCGAGAATCTATAATACATCTCCGCGTCTCCGAAGTATAGCTCGGTGAATTCTCCATGGGCTGGGCAAGTCTTCTTCATGAATATCTTTCCATCGCTCTCAATTATCTCCGCCGGGATGATGGCGTTACACTCGGGACACAGGCTAATGGTGGTCGATAAGACCTTTACCTCCTCCTTCTTAACCGCGACCTCCTCCATTACGGGTTCAAGAGATGTCATCGTGGATAAAAATGTTTTAACCAAAA
>NJEK01000037.1 GCA_002255105.1 Candidatus Wolframiiraptor sp. EX4484-121 | reverse complement strand
TCTATTATCATAGAGGTCGATCATGCTGTTTATCAGGATACTCGGATCGGAGACGGCGATCAACCATCCTCCACCCATCCTCAACCTCGCAGCAACCGCGAAAACCCCCATCGGCTCCCCATAATCATGCTCCAGATCCCCATCTAGGTCTAGATAGCTGAAACTAGATGACCAGGCTAAAACCTCAACGGATCCCGAGGCTTCAAGCGTTGAGGCATGATTCAAAGCCAAGTCATTCACCCCATGGAACTCTGGGGAGAATCTAATCGCCCTAGGAAGCTTTGGATTCTTATAACAGAATAGGGGATCTAAGAGGAGCTCATGTGTAAATATGAGATCCCTGATTCCAAGCCTCCTCAGGAGATCTCCGCCATATCCATAATCATCCATCACTATGAGTACTCCACCCCGCTTCAGGAATGAGGATAGCAGCTCTATCTCCCAATCCTCGATGGGGGTGTAAGGTATTAACAGGAGGGCGACTCCCTCAACTTCCTCCGGCAGCTCTGCGATGGAGGATATCTCCAGGATGTTGAAGCTTGCCTTAGCATCTGAGAGGCCATTCCAGAAGGGGTTATCACACCTGAAGTCGCTGGTGGAGGGGTAGAACCAGATTAGGGATGACACGAATAGGAGGTTTGCAAAGACAAGTATCATAATCGTCCTAACCTTCATGGTGCTTCCCCCTTAAATAAGTCAGCTAACTCAACGGCCCTCCTCACCTCCTCCTCGGAGGGACCGGTTCTAGAGTAGAGGGCAACCTCAGCTATGCGTGTCAACTCTAGGAAGACCTCGGATCGAGCATCTAGGTAGAGGGCGCTCCTCATCCAGAACTCCCTCATGGTCTCGCTGGGATGGGGTGTTAATCCCGTCGCCTCCATCACCGCCTCCAAGGCCTTTAAATAGGCCATGAGAACTGGATCCAGCGTCTCCTCTACGACCATTTTTGGGGGAGGGGCTTCTACTTCCTCGATGGCTCTAATAGGCTTCTTAACCTCCCTGCCGATTCTCCTCCTGATTCGCAGTCTCTTCGGCGTGAGGTAGATGAGGGCCACCGAGAATGTCAACGTCAATGAGAGGTTGAGGGGATTTACTAGAAGAATGCTACTTCTCCAACTTGCCCTGCTATTCCATGGATCTAGGGGCTCCACCTCAACCTCCAATCTGTAGAATCCTAAAATTATGTTTAGGAGAGGAATCCTGAGGTTGCAAGTGAAGGATCCATCACTTCTTATCTCAGTGCTGTTCTCAAATCCCTTGAGGTGTAGATGGATTAATCCCCTCCTCAAAGCAAGCTTGGAGGAGGCCCTCCCCTCGATTCTCAGGACTCCGGGCAGGATGAGATAGCGTGGGGCTTCAACCTCTAAACTCAATTTAGCTCTGGTGATATCGATGCTGGCGCTATATTTCCCTGGGGCATAAACATCAAGGGGCTTAGACTCTATGGTGAGGATATAGTTCCCAATGGCTGTATCCTCCGGTATTTGGAGGCTGAGGTTGAAGCGGCCATCATCACCGCTCCTTGCGGTGGATTTCACACCCGCTAAATAGGCTGCGACATCGAGTGAGGAGATGCCTACTCCCTCCTCCGTTGACACTCTACCAGTTATGTTGAACAGCCTACCGGGATAACCCTCATTGGGGTGTGAGACATCCACCTTCACTCTATAAAATATGGGGTTTATCTCAACAACTTCACTCTCATTGGCGCTATAAATTCCCACATCTTCACCGATTGGAATGAAGACAGCTCTACACCTCAATTTATCCACATAGATGTAGGGAACCCTAAACCTGATCGAAAACCATCCACTACTATTCGTCTCAGATTTTGAGATGATCTTATCCTCTAAAAGGATTTGAATTGTCCTATATGGTAGAGGATCACCCTCTGACTCCAAAAGACCATAAGCCTCAACAAATCTACCAACAAAGACATGGGTCTGATTCAGGTATAGCGATAAACTGGTTGGCCTTAAGGTTGGTAGGGTCTCCTCTTCGACGATCTCCGGTAAGATGGCTTCTCCTACGAGGAGGGAGGACTCCTCCGCAACCTCTTTTAATAGCTCTAGATACCTCCTCCACATCTCCCTAATCTCACTGATCAGTCTCCTCAACCTTTCATGATAGATCCAGACCTCACTTCCAGGCGGAGCTGAGTATACGCCGATCCTCCTTGAAAGCTCATCTAGGGCCTCCATAAGCTCTATGAGGGTTATGTTGGCTCTTCCCAGGGATATGCTGGCCTCTTCAAGTTTCTCTCTCAGCTTCTCCAGTCTATATGTCTCCATGAGATTGTAGGCCTCCGTTAATAGGGCGTCGGTCTCGTTGAGCTCCTTATCGAGTCTTAACAGCAGTTCATTGAAGCGTTCGAAGAGATATCTCAAATCGCTTGGGATATAGAGGCGGCCACCCTCCTCTAATAGCCTGAGGGCTTCAGAGTAGTTCTCCATCGCCATGAGTTGGAGGATATCGCCATACCACTGAAGGAGCCATAGGGGGGAAAGCGTCTCTCCCACTTCCGACGGATTCTCATGTGGTATATGGGGCGACTCTAATCCCCGCCCGATCAGGATGATTAATAATAAAACTACTAGAAGCCTATTAGCCTCCATATCCACACACCATATAAAATCTCTATGACTCTTGCAGCAACTATCAAGGAGAATATTAGAAATAAAGCTATGCTAATTATTTTAAAGTATAAACTCACCCTCCTCTTCAAAGGGCTATGTAAAGATAGGGTTATGAAATATTCAAGTATGAAGAGGGAAAGATAAACATCAAGTCTATGTTCACCAAGAGATGAGAAGATGACGATAGTCGATGTGAAGAATATTGAAAGTAGTAGGATTAGCCTCTCCACGACCTCCAAGTCATTCACCTATAATGCGCATCCTGATGAGAAGCTTCCCCTCCCTTTGCTCCTCTTCCTCTATAATGATGGACTTGTTGAGGCACTCAGCCATCAACTGGGCCACCGTGGAGGCTAGGGGGCTCCCTAGAACCAGCTTCACCCTCAGCTCCTCCTCCAACTCGATCCTAGGGTTCAAAAGCTCAACTATGCTCCTATCCCCCTCTATGGAGACTCTCACGCCATCTACGAGGCCTAAAAGGTTGACGAGGAGTGTTGAGAGGGAGGATTCTAGGGTTGAGGCTGTTGCCTCCTCTGGCTTCTCAAAGAGTTTGGAGGCCATCGTCCCCGGAGTCTCGATTAGTAGCCCCATCTCCCAAGCCTCATCGCCATATTTCACTATCAACCTATTCGGGAGGCTCCGCCTAATTATGGGAGGCTCAGGATTGCTCCTTAATGGTATTAAAGCTAGTGGGAGTTCTCCTGAGAGCCTTGATGGGAGGTATAGGGCCTTTGACCTCAAACCCAACTCCTCGATCAATCGAGATATATTTCTCATACTCGTCTCCACCATCAATACACCAGCCTCCTCAGGTAGCCTTGGGAGACCCGGGGAGAGGGCTAGGAGAACGGCTGAGAGGATCAGTAGAGAGGAGCCGAGGGCGGTGAAGACCGTCGATCTAAGCAGAAAGTATGAGAGGGGAGTGAGGATTAGACCTGAGGATAGGAAGAGTAATGCAAGGATGAGATAGGATCGCCTTCGATCCCTCACTCCCCTCACTCTCCAAGCAGCTCTGTATCCTTTTAAGGTTAGTCTCATCTCACCCCTTCAAGGCTTAATCGAAAATAGATGTATTTTCTCCTTAAGGCGATTGTGGCCATCGCCTCCGTGAATATGGCTAAGCTTATTGATACTGGTGTTAGCCTAATTCCCCAGGGGGTATAGTTTAGAACGAGTCCTATGAGGGGGACAACTGCAAGACTCAAACCTATAGATAGAGCCAACCTCTCTAAAGGCTCCAAGTCTTCACCTCTGGGATACAGGGATTCAATCAACATAGAGCCAGGGAGATAGAGAACAAAGATGGATCCCAATATATATCTAACATAGACTAATGGAGGCCTCGATGCAAGAAATATCGTGAAGAGGGTCACAGCGATGAGGGATGATAGCAGCCAGAACCAAAGGCTCCTTAGAGATAAAATGTATTCCATAAAGTTCTCAGGGGGTTGAGGCTCGAGGAGCTCTATCTCCCTCCTCTTCCAGGCGAGGTAAAGCCCTTGGGCGGCCTCATCGAAGCCCATACCCTCCTCAACAAGCCTATCTATCACATCCCTCACAGTTGGATTCTCCAAGTCTTTCAGAGCTCTTAGAACCTTCTCCTCAGCCGTCAAATAACCTCCCCACAATATAGTTAAATCCCCTTCCCTTTGATGAATATTTGGTTCGAGATCGCAGGGAGGATACAGCAATTGAAACATAACCTAAGATTACATCCACTTCTCCTAATCCTAACGATATCATTGTTTAGACCTCCAATAACTCATGGAACCTCCATCAATGAAATTAAAAGAGAATCCTTCAGAGCTTATGAAGCCATCCTAGAGGTTCATAGAGCCGGTGGAGACGCCTCTCAGCTCATAGATAAGTTGAATGAGGCCCTAAGTCTCATAGAAAAGGCCGAAGCCAAAGGTGACCAAGCCCTATTAGATGAGGCAGAGAGGCTGATAGGGGAGATCATCGCAGCCTCCCCAGAGTTGATCGAAGAGGGATTGAGGATACGCAGGTGGAGAACAGCTATACAGATAGTTGAGGTTGTTACCATCATCCTGCTGGGATTCCTAATCTATCGACATGGCCCAAACCTCTTCTGGAAACTCTGGATCAAGTTGAGGGGAAATTACCTCATCAAAAGATCGGGGCCTTCGAGAAACGTCTCAATGCTCATTAGCGGTGAGGTATGGGCTGTGATAACGGCTATAATACTCGTCGGAGCAGTCTTCGCCTTAGCTCAGTCACTCAGGGCTGGTAGAGTTGTGGAGCCCTTCAGCGAGCTTGGAGTATTAGGGCCGAAGATGAAGATCGGAGATTACCCGAAAACAGTGGTCGCAGGAGAGTCCTTCAGGCTCTACCTCTACGTCGGCAATCATATGGGCAAACCAATGTACTACATAATCTTCCTGAAACTAGGTGATAGGGAAACACCTATAGATCCAGCACCCCTCAAACCCTTCAAAGAGATGTATATCGTCTTAGACGATGGAGAAAATAAAACAAAACAAATAGACATAACATTAAAAGAGCCAGGAATAAATAAAAGACTCATCTTTGAAATGTGGATATATAACACAACATCTAAGAACATAACCTATCATAAAAGATGGTGCCAACTATGGATAAATGTAACATCACCTCCACTATAATATTTAAAATTAGATGCATAACAGAACCTAAAGACTTAAATCCCTTAATGATGTCCATGAAGCCACATCGAAGAGTTCTGCCTTTCCTCCCATTAGGAGCAGGGTTAGTGGACATTATTATTATCACCAATTATGTCAAACTCGATGATCTCCCTCTTGGCCACTAAATAGTCCCACATAACCGTCACAGCAATAACCTCCTCCGGATAATCCCCAAAAATAGGATCTCATCTTACCATCAGGAGTATCCATATCGAAGGGGCATCATATGTATAACAATAAAATCATCGGCGAAGAGCTCTATCGGGACGCCCCAACCGGTTTCGTTGCCTGTAGAGTGATCCTCCCTCGACGGTTGACCCTACCATGGAGTAAACCCCAAGCTCACCAAAATTCCTCATATAATGGATGAAAAACTCTCCTCTCCAGCGTAGGCCTTTCCCCAGATCCGCTGGTACAGACGGAGATAATCAGATGTGCAAAGGCTATAATGATCGGTAGAATTAGACCTATCCTCCTATACATCTCAAAATACCAACACAATAATATATCCCGAAGAGTGTTCATGATCAACGCATCTTAACAGCTTAAGCATCCAAAATCCTAGTTCTCATCGATATAGAGACGTTACCAACCTATCTCAGATGAAGGTAGACTTAATCCAGTAGCTAAATCTTGGTATAGATCTCGACGCCAAGCCTCATACCAGCCCTAAGGGCGGCGTCATCAGCATAGGGTGTAACCATCAATAGCCTATCAGGCTTAACCCCAACCTTCCTCTCATAGATCTCAGCCTTCCTCCTAAACTCGAAGACATCGGAGGGGCGAACATGAGATGAAACCTCAACTAGAATCGTCCTACCATCGACGACGGCGACATCAACCTCCAGCTCGCTGGGATAGCCGTAGACGTAGCCCTCCTCATCATAGGCGGTCCAACGCTCAACCCTAAGACCCAGCTCCTCCTCCAAGAGACCCCTAAGACCCTCCCTAAAAGCCTCCTCAGCCATCAAACCCCACCTGGCGCCCAAAGCGGAGATATGCCTATTAACCAGCTCGAATCCTCTCTCCATATCACTTCTAAGACGCTCAATCTCCTCCCAGGTCCTCTTCTGCTCCTCCTTTAGGCCTTGAATCTCCTTCCAGATCTTAGTCTGCTCCTCCCTGAGGCTCTGAATCTCCTTCCATATCCTCGTTTGCTCCTCCCTAAAGCTCTCAATCTCCTTCCAAATCTTAGTCTGCTCCTCTCTGAAGCGTTCAATCTCTCTCCAGATTTTGTTCTGCTCCTCCCTAAGGCCTTGAATCTCCCTCCAAATCTTAGTCTGCTCCTCCCTCAGCCTAACTTGCTCCTCTCTCAGCGCCCTCTGCTCCTCAGCTATTGTGTCAAGCCTCTTTAAAACTTCTGATAGGCCCAAGTAGCCTGCCACGGCATATCTAAACTCCACATCCTTCTCCAGCAGTTCCAGGAACTCCCTCTTCAGCGACTCCAACCCTAACCCAATTAGCCTCTCTCCGCCAATTTAAAAAGGATTTCACATGCTTCTCCTCAGCCCATCTCCACAGACTTCAACATCCACCGTCCTCAGCCCATCTCCACAGACTTCAACATCCACCGTCTCTCCTCCTCTTTGAATAGTTCTCCATCGATGTATAGGCGTTTAACCCCCTCCTCCTTCACCAGGCCAACCCTCCCTGAGAGCCAGCTGTCTCCAATGTAGGTGTAGGTCCAGTTTCCCCCATCCGTGTAGATTTCGCATCGGATCGTGAAGTGCACCCTGGCGCAGGTGTAGGTTCTCCCATTCTCCGCCTTTACCTTCTCTATTTTTGTCACGGTTTCCTGGCCGATGTATATGCCATGATATTGGACACCTCTTTGATTCAATGTATAGTTGCTCTTGTAGCTCCATCCCTTCCCCACCCTTAATGGATACGGCGTGGCAGGCAGCGGTGGACTGTAAGTGGCGTTGGCGTCCTCCGATGTCCATCCTATTAGGTTGCCCTCCTCATCGTAGTGGTAGGTGGTGGTCTCGTTTCTTCGCTCTATCTGAACCTTGGTTTCACTCACCTTAATCCATCTAACCGTGGTCTCCATGCCATCTACGGTCTCTATGAATATCTTCTCTGTCCCAACTGGGAGGTGGGGCTCAGCGACCTCCTCAATCTCCTCAGCTTTAGGCGGCCTGGTTCTGGCTATGAGTTCTATGAAGTTGAGCATCAGCCTGTAGTTGTCCTCAACGTAGCAGTAGGGTTCTGTGAGGAGGGTTATGTCTCCGAGGGCGATGACCGTTCCGTTTCCATAGTAGAAGTGGG
>NJEK01000036.1 GCA_002255105.1 Candidatus Wolframiiraptor sp. EX4484-121 | reverse complement strand
ACCAGATCCCCGCTCTCATACGCCTTCTTGATAAGCCACCAGACATGCTCGATATAATATTCCTTCCTAGTCTCGTATGCGTTGTCGTAGTCGAGCCAGACAGCGAGCCTCTCCGAGGCCTTCCTCCAGTGGTCGATGTAGTAGTCTACGAGCTTCTGGGCCTCCTCGACGAATCTATCGAGCCCGAACTTCTCGACATCCTTCTTGGACTTGAACCCGAGCTTCTTCTCGACCTCGAGCTCGGTCTCGAGGAATGCGAAGATCGGGGCTCCCTCATTCAGCTTGAAGACCTTCTCGATTATCCTATTCTCTGCCCAGAATCTCCGAACCTCCTCCTCAACCCTTAGAGGGTCATATCTACCCGCCGACGCCATCCCATACCACCCCATAGTCGACCCTATAAGTATCCACCTTTATGAAGGAGAGAAGATTGTTAAGGGCTAAAGAATTTGGTATGCCATCACCACGTCCCGAGAATCAGCTTAACGGCTCTCAAATTTAAAGCTTAAGGAGGCTAATCCGACCAAACCCTCTCTGGAGGTGGCCAACACTCCACGACATCCTTATGGTCGCCGACCTCGACTATGTAAGCCCCCGGAGCCCCGACCACGCAAAGCTCTTCAGAGCCTCTGGGAATCCTGTCGAAGAGGCATATCTGCCTCGACCTATTATCGTAAACTTTAACCTCCGTTAGCTCCACATTCGCGTGAATCACTATCGCGTTATGCGAACAGTATGCGTTGAATGGGGATGTACTTGATGGCGGGAGACGTTGAATAAAGGTCAGATACCAGTGGACTGCGAGGCCCGCGATTATGAGTAGGGAGACCCCTATTAAGAGTACCCCGATCTTCGAGAGATCTCGAAACGTATTCATCGAACCACAAGATTGGTAAATTTCTACCTCATAATTAAGGGTTGATGTCATCTGAAGATCTCATCAAGTTCTCTGAAGCTTGTTCCTTGAAATCCCCTTATCTCAATCCTCTCCCCGCCCGTGGCGTTATAGAATCTGCCCGTGGCGGTTGAGGCGAGCCTCTCGAGCAACCTTCTCGCATAGAGTAGCTTCTTTTTCTCGACCTCGCCTCCAGTTCTTGGAATCAAGTTCATCCCAATCAATATTATCGTCCTGAAGTTTAGGGCTGAGGCCAGGTATGCTGCCCTATCGCCGTCCGTGAATCCCCCGAGGTTGTAAATTCTCTTAAACGGCCTCGATTGGGTCGTCCCGAGTATCGGGCCGCGAAATCTCGGAGCCAATCTCCTCAAGGCCTCGATGTTGTCCCCATGCGCGTGGACGACCATTATCGATCCGAGCTCGGAGGCCTTCAACAAGACCTCATCGCCTCCATCGAGATCCGTCACGACGACGTGAGGCGCCAACCCCCTATCCAAGAACGGTTTCGATGCTCCATCCGCCGCGAAGATCGCCGCCCTCCCGACGAGGTTGGATCCAAGAAATCTATCCACGTCGTCTTCGAGGGACTCCCCGGCTCCGGCGACGAGGGCTATATCTCCTCCAACCCTCAGCCTAAGCTCGGCGAATGTCAGAGTTCTATCCCCTATCAAGTCATCTAGGATCTTTGCTGCCTCCTCATCCCTCTCCCTAGAGTATCCGAACTCCTCGACTATCTCCCTATACCAGCCCTCCCACTCACTCCACTCCAAGCCTCAACCTCCTCCTAGCCTCGCCAGCGCTAATTCTAATGTAGGCCATGAAGTCTTGGCGGTGTAGGCTCTCCATACTCCTGATTGATGCGGTCATCTCCGCCGAGTCCGGTAGGTTCGGCCACCTCTCCAAGACCCGCTTTATCATCTCCCTGACGCAGTCCTCGGCAAATCTTGGAGAACTCGCGGCGTCTATGACCAGCTTCACCTCATCCTCTCGCTTCAGGTTTGAGATGGCCGGGGCGCTCATCGATCTTTGGAGGATCTCCAATAGGGTTAAGGCATCGACCTCAAAACCCCTCGGAACCTCTAGGAACAACCTCCCAACGCTCCTCTGCATGTGGGTCACATACCTCACTCCATAGAGTTTCTCAGCCACCTCTTCGACGCATGGACACGCCGTCACCCCATAACCCTCAACCCCTATAAATCTCCTAACATCTATCCCTCTATCCCTCCTAAAGCCGAACGCCTTCCCATATATTGTGAAGGGTTCGTAGGATTTTACGCGGCTTAGGGGGGCCTCAACCCTATGGAATGCCCTCGCCCTGATCTTAACCATGGATCTCGAGGAGTATGGGTGGAGCCTTAGGAGCTTCGTGGCGATCCCCCCGGCTATCTCCTCAAGCCTCATAACCTTCCCAGCATATCCATCGACCATCTCCCTCAGAGACTCGTAGCTTCTCGAGGCGTGGATCCCCCTCAAATCCCCGGGCAAGTCTATGAAGACGTCTATTATCGGGGTTAGGATCGTGTCCACCCCATCGATCCTAAGCCTTCCAGCCGGGATGACTATGCTCTTGAAGCCCACCCAATTCACCGGAATCGGGGTCGAGGGCCTCTCATCATGGATGTCCGGGATCTCGTTCACGCTCTCCCGCAAAAATCCGTAAAGAGGATTATTTACACATTAATCGATTATTTCTGTTGATGGTGGTGGTCGAGGCGGGTTCGAGAATCCATCTAGGATTCATAGACCTATCCGGAGACCTCGGCAGGACGTATGGCTCCATCGGCCTATACCTTGAGAAGCCCGGCTTCAAGGCGATCGTCCGAGAGTCCGATGAGGTTGTGGTCGAGGGCGAGGGAGGAGATTGGATCCAAGCGATCGTGAGAAGAATAGTTGATGAACTTGGTTTAAGGGGATTATGGGTGAAGATCCTATCGGCGATCCCGAGGCATGTCGGACTCGGATCCACGACGCAGACGATCTTGGGGATAGCTTCAGCTGTATCAAAACTCCACGGACTCGACCTCAGCGTAGAGCATCTCGCATATAGGTTCGGGAGAGGTAGGAGGTCTGGGGCTGGAGTATGGCTCTTCAAGTATGGTGGACTGGCCGTGGACTGTGGGAGATGTTCTCGAACCAAGATCCCACCACTGCTCACGAGAGTTCACGTTCCGGAGAAGCTTAGGGTCATCCTGGCCTCTCCGAGAACCTCTTCAAGGGGATTCGAGGAGGAGGTTGAAGACGCGATGTTCGAGAGGGTTAAGACCGATCCAAGATTATCTGAGCGGGCTTCGAGGATCGTCTTGATGAAGCTCCTACCGTCCCTGATCGAGGGAGATCTAAGGGGATTCGGCGAGGCCGCGACCGAGCTCGACAGAATTAATGGATTGTTCTTTGAGGAGGTTCAGCTTGGAGTCTATAGGAGGGGCTGCGAGATAATCGTTGAAAAGATGCTTGAGGCAGGAGCCCTCGGAGCCGGCCAAAGCTCATGGGGGCCAATAGTCTACGGGTTCGCCGACAGCGATGAGCTGGTTGAGCACATCCTGGAATCCCTTAAGGGCTTTTGGATCATGGTTTCCAAGCCCAGAAATATGGGAGCTGAGATCCGCCGAGAATTCAATGGTATCACCGGGAGATAAGCCGCCTAAACCTCGATCTGACAACCTTAATTAGACGGGTTTGAATAATGTGTATTGGGATGCTGTTCTCGGAGCTCGTTGAGTTCTATGAGAGGATAGAGGCCACGACGGGGAGGATCGAGATGACGAACCTCCTCGTAGACCTCTTGAAGAGGACTCCGCCGGAGATCGTGGATAAGGTGGTTTACCTAACGATAGGCGAGATCTATCCACCCTTCGTGGGACTTGAGCTGGGGGTCGCGGATAAGCTCGCGTTGAGGGCTGTTAAGCTCGCGTCAGGGATGAGCGAGAAGGAGATAAGTCAAGCATACAGCAAGCTCGGAGACGTTGGACTAGTCGGAGAGAAGATGCTCGCGAAGAGAACCCAAGCAACCCTATTCATGGAGCAGCTGACGGTCGAAGACGTCTACTCGGCGTTGGAGAAGATAGCGAGGGCTTCTGGGGAGGGCGCGATGGAGACGAAGGTCCAGATCCTGAGCGGCTTATTGGCCTCATCCCAGCCGAAGGAGGCGAAGTACATCCTGAGGATAGTTACGGGTAAGATGAGGCTCGGGGTGGCCGACATGACGGTCCTCGACGCCCTATCGATAGTCTTCGGAGGGGGTAAGGAGACCAGGGAGATCTTTGAGAGGGCATATAATCTCAGCTCGGATATAGGCTATGTCGCGAAGATCGCCGCGCTCGAGGGAGTCGAGGGAGTCAAGAAATTCAAGATAACTATCGGGAAGCCCATAAGGCCCATGCTCGCCGAGAGGCTATCTTCAGCCGACGAGATCCTACAAAAACTCGATGGGAGATGCATGGCGGAATACAAGTATGATGGGGAGCGGATGCAGATCCACAAGAAGAACAGCGAGGTCTGGATCTTCTCCAGGAGGCTTGAGAACATAACCTGGCAGTATCCGGATGTCGTTGAGATGGTGAGGACGAATATAATCGCGGATGAGGCGATCCTGGAATGCGAGTGCGTTGCCGTGAACCCCGATACGGGCGACATGCTACCATTCCAAGAACTCATGCATAGGAAGAGGAAATACGATATCCATAAGATGATCGAGCAGTATCCGGTCAACCTATACTTCTTCGACGCCCTCTACGTCAATGGAGAGGATCTAACGCTTAAGCCGCTATTGGAGAGGAGGAAGGTGCTTGAGTCGATAGTTAAGGTGGATGATAGGGTGAAGCTGAGCAAGGCGATAATAAGCGATGACCCAAGAGAGGTTGAAAGATTCTTCAACGAGGCCATAGAAACCGGATGCGAGGGCCTCGTCGTCAAGTCGATAGGGCCGGAATCGATTTACAGGGCGGGTGCCAGGGGGTGGCTATGGATAAAGCTGAAGAGGTCGTATAAGAGCGAGATGACCGACACCGTCGACCTAGTCGTCGTCGGAGCATTTCATGGTAGGGGTAAGAGGGCCGGAAGCTATGGAGCCCTCCTCATGGCCGCCTATAACCCAGATAAGGATGTATTCGAGAGCGTCTGCAAGGTTGGATCGGGATTCACCGACGAGGATCTCGCGAAGCTCCCGGAACTCCTTAAGCCCCATAAGATCCCGCATAAGCATGCGAGGGTCGACTCCGGGATGGAGGCCGATATATGGTTTGAGCCTAAGCTAGTCTTAGAGATACTTGGAGACGAGATAACGATAAGCCCGATCCACAGATGTTGTTGGGGAGTGGTCGCGGAGGACGGCGGACTCGCCATAAGATTCCCGAGATTCACCGGGAGATATAGATTCGATAAATCTCCCGAGGATGCAACAACGTCGAAGGAGATCTTGGAGATGTATAGAACCCAGCTGAAGAAGATCGCCGAATGAATCACCTTAAGCATCCGTCCCAAGCATATTACCGCGATTAGCTCAACCTCATCGACCCCGCCTGTCTAAGATGCTGTTGACCAGACCCTCTGAAACTCCTTCTCATAGCTTTCCGCCAAGCTTCTACTCATCAAAACTATCAAGTTCTCATCGTTCCTATTCTCAGCGCTCCAAGTCCAGTTATAGCTTCCAGTAATCACGATCTTTCCATCTATTATGACGACCTTATGATGCATGGTGTAAGGATTTCCATCGAGCCTTACATCAACTCCCGCTTGGAGGAGCCTCTCATACTCGCTCCCCCTCCAATGGGCATTCTCCCTCTCGATGACGACCTCAACCTCGACCCCGCGATCCATGGCATCGATTAACGCTTTGGATAGATGGTCTAGGGTGAAGCCGTAGATCATCACGTGGACGCTCTCATTCGCCCTCGCGATCCAATATCCGATAAGGGAAGAACAGTCCATGACCCTCGAGAAGCACACCCCGAGAACCTCAACCTCCCCGCCCCTCTCAAAGACCGTGGTGGTCTCGGTGAAAGACTCCGTGATGGTTGAGAGGGCGGTGGCCGTAACGGTCCTATAGGAGGTCTCCGTAACCGTATGCGATATCTTCTTCGTGATCGTCTGCGGAATGGTCTCGACGACCGTGGCCGTGAACGTAAAATTCTTGGTAATGGTTCTAGCCTCGCCATAAACCGATCCAAAGTAAAACCCGACTACGATCCCGATCATCAGGGCGACGACGCAGAGCGCCGCAACCCTTTCAGAGCTGATCCCCCGCCTCATCTCAAGAAAACCCCCTAAATCTAAAGGAAAAACATGATCCTAGGAGGTCAACAGATTTAATACATCAGCCGATATAGACATTAATCCATTAAGCGCTGTGATATGTCTTCTAAGTCCCCTGGATTTATTATGAATACCCTTGATGCGCCGTGTAGTAGGCTAAATGCTTTAGACGCTTTAATGCTCCTTTTAACCAAATTTTCAACATCCCTTATTACGATAAACCCATAATCGCACATTCTCGATAAGTTAGCTATATCACCCAATATGTATTTTGTTGGTCTATCGGTAAGCTCTAATTCAAATCCAATTATCACTTCTTTGTCAATGTCACAATATCTTGGTAAGATGCCCAAGTATTCCTCAGCATTTTTACTACCAATTTTCTCCTTCATGGCGTCGTTCACAATTTTTAAAAATTTGATGAAGCGGGGGTTTGCCCTTTTATACCAAACCACGTCAATCTTTGGTACGTATATCTCTCGCCTATTCTCCCTTTTTAGCGACTCAGGCGTCCATTCCTCCTCAACTTCAAATCCAAGAACCCTACCCAAGTTCTTTATTTTCTCTCTAATCATTTCTTCGTAATCGCTTCTCATTTTGTTTGCCCCTCAAGTTAAAAGGAAGCTCTCATCACAAAAATCTTTCTTAAGTGTCTACCAATTTCACTGCTTAAAGTTAGACTTACTTGGCACATCCTCTGGTAAGGATTTGCGGGGGGTGGGATTTCCGCCAAAATTTACTGGTAAAGCATGGGACTTAGGTAGAATCAGTCCTTAAAAAGCCAAAGTTTCTTAAATTTTTAGAGTTGCTCTTTTACTTCTCCCAATAGCGTGTCTCACTTGCCCAATAATCTTACTCCAAAATATAGCAGATTTAGGTCGGTATTAACCAGAATGGAGCGATTGGGATCGAGCTTTTCAAGAAAAGACTTGAAATAGCTTTGCCCTATGTTAATAAGAAGTTAAGGATGATAATCTTAAGTGAATTTAATAACTACTTTGAGGATGCGTATATAGAGCCTTCAATAAAAATCGGGTTCAGTTATCTGAACGCTTTA
>NJEK01000035.1 GCA_002255105.1 Candidatus Wolframiiraptor sp. EX4484-121 | reverse complement strand
GCGATCCTAGAGATGGTGATAAACCATCACCCACCACCCCACGTGGCCCAGAGATATAGGATTCCGAAGATCTGGACCGGGGATATCGAGAGCGAGGTTGGGCAGGCGATGGTGAACTGCGATGAGAATGGGCCTATAGTCATGATAGTGACCGAGGTGAAGGTCGATCCACAGGCAGGGGTCGTCGCGACCGGGAGATTGTTCAGCGGAACGGTCAAGGAGGGTGATATAGTCCAGATAGTTGGGAGGAATATCAAGAAGAGGGTTCAGCAGGTAACGGTTTACATGGGCCCGAATAGAGAGATAGTTGGAATGCTCCCAGCCGGAAACATCCCAGCCCTGCTAGGAATAGAGGATGCTAGAGCCGGAGACACGCTCTCAACCGTTGACCTCGTCCCATTCGAATCCCTACACTACGTCTCGGAGCCGGTCGTGACGATCTCGGTTGAACCGAAGCATAGTAGGGATCTGCCGAAGCTCGTCGACTTCTTGAATAAGCTCTCGATAGAGGATCCGACGCTCGTAACGACGGTTAGGCCTGAGACGGGGGAGTATCTGATCAGCGGGATGGGGACCCTCCACCTAGAGATCGCCTTGACTTGGATAGCGAAGGCTGGAATAGAGGTTGTTGCGAGCAAGCCCATAATCCTCTACAGGGAGACCATATCGAGGCGTGGGAAGGTCTTCGAGGGCAAGTCTCCGAACAGGCATAACAGGATCTACATCCAGGTAGAGCCGCTTGAGGAGGAGATAATCCAGCTCATAAGGAGGGGTGAACTGTTCAACGAGATGGATAGGAAGCAGATAGCGAGGATCCTGAGGGATCATGGATGGGATGCGGATATGGCGAGAAACGTGTGGATGATAGATCCCAAGGGAAACATACTCGTAGACATGACCAAGGGGGCCCAATACCTGCAGGAGTCCAAGGCCCTGATAATAGCCGGGTTCCAAGATGTGATGGAGAGAGGACCGTTAGCGGAGGAGGCCATGAGGGGCGTTAAGGCCATCCTCGTAAACGTCGAGCTACACGAGGATCCGGTTCACAGAGGCTATGCCCAGATAGTTCCAGCGACTAGGAGAACCCTCTACGCCAGCATCCTGAGCGCCGATCCAATCCTACTTGAACCAATCTTAAAGATCGAGGCGAAGGTTCCGCCCGAGCTAATGGGAGCTGTTACATCGGTCATAACCAGCAAGCGTGGAAAGATCTTGAACGTCACCCAGCAAGAGTACGTCACGGTCGTATCGGGCGAGATACCTGCCGCCGAGACATTCGATCTAAGCGAGGCCATGAGGAGCGCGACGATGGGCAAGGCATTCTGGGCAACCGAGTTCTCGGCTTGGAAGCCGGTCCCAGCATCCCTGAGGGATAAGGTCATTCAGGAGATTAGGAAGAGGAAGGGGCTGCCTCCGAGGATCCCCCAGATATCGGACTTCGTCGAGATCCGTTAAGTATCTAAGATTACGCCACCACATATCTCCTCAAGGTCTTCTTGTAGGCGAATATCCCGACCAGATATGATATTATGGCTGCCGCCAAAACCTTCAGGAACGTTGGCATGAGCTCGGCTGCGGTGGCTCCATAGACGAGGGCCGATCTCATCCCATCAATCGCCCAAGTTGCTGGAAATATGTCCGCTAAGATCCTCATCCAGGCCGGTAGCCACGACTTCGGAAACCAGATTCCCCCTATGAATGCGAACATGAGCCCTAGGACAACGCTCAGGTTCGATGCGCTCTCGGTCGTTCTCGCGATCAGGGATAGGATCATGCCGACGCCGATGACCATTATCGAGACGAGTATTAGGAGTATTATTGCGAGCCAGTGGGCTGGGTTCACAGGATTCCAAATTATCTTCGCCCCACATAGATATACTCCTAAGGCTATCATGATAGCCGACATGATCCCAAGAGTTATGAGACCTGAGAGAGTCTTCCCGACAAGCATGTCGGTTGAGGTGGCGGCAGCTACTGGGATCGTTAGGTTCTTCGGCATATACTTCTTCGAGTAAATCTCGATATACCTCAATGTCTCGTTAACCTTCCTCATCGAGATCCCATTGTTCAAGTCCTGAATGAAGCCTCTAAGGATCGACTCCGCTATCTGCGCTGATTGGAGGCTCCTCGCACCGATATACACTTTCAATCTCGCTTGACCGAAAATAATGTTTTCACCAAACCCCTTTGGTATCATGAATCCACCGTCGAGCCTACCCTTTCTGATGTCTTCGAGCATGAGTGTCTCGTTTTCATAGACCTTGACCTGAAAGAGCTTGGCCCCCTTATACTGGGACTCGTTCAAGATTTGGACGAGGATGGTCCCGTTAAAGGGGGATGTTGATCCAACGTCATAGTTCACGACCCCAACCTTCAGGGTCATGGGCTGACCCGCCGCCGGCGGGACGAAGACGTATGCCGTCATCAGCAGCCAGATGGCGGGCCATGCGATTATCCAGAAGATGCTCGCCTTGCTCCTAAAGGTTAGCTTGAGCTCCTTTACTATGAATGCCTTAATGGCGTTCCACATCATTCCTCGATCAGCCTCCTACCGGTTAATCTGAGGAAGACATCCTCGAGGGTCGGAGTTGTTATCTTGAGGGTCTTCAGCCCAACTCCCATCCCCACCATCTCTGAGACAATTTTAGGGGATGCTATGTCCGGATCATTTACATGAACCCTCAACCCACCATTTCTGTATATCACGCCATCTCCAGACGCATATTGCTTAACCTTCTCGACCACGACCTCGGGCTCCTCGGGCGGCTTAGAAAGCTCTACGTCTATCACGGCCTTAGGCCCATAGCGGTTCTTTAGGTCCTCTGGAGAGCCCTCAGCAACTATCTTTCCCAAGTCCATTATCGCAACCCATAGACTCCCAGACAGACCTCCTGATCCTCGGATCCATACCGGTCGTCGGCTCGTCGAGTAAGAGGAGCTCTGGGTCGCCGATCAATGTGATGGCGAAGCTAAGTCTCTTCTTCATACCACCCGAGTAAGTCTTAACCTTTCCGCTGGCATATTCGCCTAACCCCATCTGATCGAGCAGCTCCATACACCTCCGCTTTACATGGCCTCCGCTCAGCCCATGGAGTCCAGCGTAAAACATCATGTTCTCCAAGCCCGTTAAATCATCATAGACTATGGGCTCTTGGGGACAGTAGCCAACCCTCCCCCTCGTCTTAGGATCGAGGGCATTTAATCCATCGATCGAGATCTCGCCTGAATCGGGTTCCAAGATCCCTGCTATCATGCTTAGGAGAGTTGTCTTCCCAGCCCCATTAGGTCCGAGCAGGCCATAAATCTCACCCCTATGAACCCTGAAGCTCACCCCATTCACCGCAACCCTATCCCCAAACCTCTTAGACACATCCCTAACCATCAGGTAGACATCGCTTCTCATTCCGGTCTGTGAGAAGCAAGTGGCACCATATTTAGCTTTAAGTGTATAACCCTACAAAAAACATCCAATCATTCGCTTGGCGTGAGGCCTGAAAAAACATCAACTCTAGGAGAGCAGACACATCTCAAGCCAATCCAACGCCAGCCGAATAAACGATCCATCTGCAAGATCTCTCAGCCGATTCGTTTCCCTTTTCCCGGCTTATGCACCCATTCTTTTAAGTTCTGACGGCCCGCGCTTCCAACCATGCCCTCTAATTCCTTCTCCGAGGGATTGCCGACCCCTTCGATAATTCCTTGTTTATGGAATTGCATTTTCGAGGGGATTATTTGTTTTACCTTAGATGATAAAACTTTAATTTTAGAAGGTTTACCTTTTACCATGCCAAGAAAGAAGAGGTCGAAGGAGAAGATAGATGAGGGGCTCCTGAAGCAGGCGGTTAAGGCGGCCCGGAGACAGCCGAGGCTTGCATTCTATTCTCCGGTGGCGGCTTGCATAATGAATTATTGGAAGAGCGCCGTGCCGAGGTTTAGCATGAGCGAGTTCTTGGCCGAGGTTGTGGAGAGGGAGCTTGCTAGGAGGTGGCCTAAGCTGTATAGGATGGCTGAGGCGAGGATGAAGACGAAGCTCAGGGCTAGGAGGCGTGGTAGATCTAGTGGGTCATCTCTAAAACTTAAATAAGGATCACAACCTAACAGACGTGAACAGCCTTGAAACCGAAGGTATATGTCGCCAGAAAGATCCCCGAGGTGGGGATAGAGCTTCTCAAAAAGTTCTGCGACGTGAATTATAGGGATGAGATTCCACCTCCATCCAGGGAGGAGTTACTAGACGCCGTCGAGGACGTTGATGCAATCTACTGCACTCTGAGCGAGAGAATCGATAGGGAGGTTATGGATAGGGCTGGAAAGCTCAGGGTCATTGGGACGATGAGCGTTGGAGTCGATCACATAGACGTCAATTATGCGACATCGAGGGGGATCTATGTCGTCTACACGCCCGGAGTCTTAACCGAAACCGTGGCCGACCACGCCTGGGCACTACTCTTAGCGACTGCGAGGAGGGTCGTCGAGGCTGATAGAATCATTAGAGAGGGTGGATGGGAAATTCCATGGGCTCCAACCATGATGTTGGGCTATGACGTTCATGGGAAGACGCTCGGCGTGGTCGGCATGGGGAGGATAGGGTCGGCGGTCGCGAGGAGGGCCAAGGGATTCAACATGAGGGTGCTCTACTACGACATCATTAGGAGGAAGGAATTGGAGGAAGAGCTTGGAGCGGAGTATGTCGAGTTAGATGAATTGCTCAGAGAGTCCGATTTCGTAACCCTCCACGTCCCATTAACCCCTAAAACCAGGGGGCTTATCGGGGAGAGGGAGCTGAGGCTGATGAAGAAGACAGCGATCCTGGTGAACACCTCGAGAGGGCCTGTCGTCGAACAAAAGGCTTTGACGAGAGCTCTGCGGGAGGGTTGGATAGCTGGCGCGGGGCTCGACGTATTTGAGGAGGAACCCATCCCAGCCGATGACCCTTTATTGAAGCTCGATAACGTTGTCCTGACCCCGCATATCGCGAGTGCCTCCCACGATACGAGGAATAGGATGGCTGAGTATGCCGCTGAGGGAATAATTAAGGTGTTGAAAGGGGAGAGGCCGGATAACTTATTTAACCCAGACGTCATTAAGGTTAAGCCTCTTGATGAGGTGAAGATGATCTAGAATGCCGGAACTGATGGATATCGTTAAGAACGCATTGATCGAGAGCCATAAGGTGTTGGGTAAAACGTTACAGGGCGATGGGAGGGAGATCCGCGGCCGGGGAGCATATGGAGATCTATCCTACGCGTTCGACCTCGCCGTCGAGAAGGCTATCATAAATTTCCTCCATCAAAACCTCGACGGATGCATAATAATATCGGAGGAGTCCGGGATCATCAGAGAGCCTAATCCAAGATACTATGTTCTCGTGGATCCGGTCGATGGGAGCAAGAACGCTTGGAGAGGTATACCATTCTATTGCACATCAATCTCTATAGCTAAGGGTCCGAGGATATCCGATATCGTCGCGGCCGGAGTGATCGATCATCCGAGAAACAAGCTGTATCTCGGAGAGGTAGGTGTCGGTGTCGAGATCTCCGGTGGAAGGCCGAGGCTAAGCATGACGAAATCTCTTGAAGACGCGATGCTCCTAGTGGATCACGACTCGATAAAGGTGATGGAGACTAGAGAATGGGCTCTCAAAATACTCCATAGATGCAGGGGGACTAGGTTCCTCGCCGCGGCCGCTCTCGAGACGGCGCTCATATTAGAGGGCGTTGTTGAGGGATTTCTATGCCTTTCAAGAAGTCTTAAGCTCATGGACTTCGTAGCTTCCGCATTTCTAGTAAAGCTCGCCGGAGGATATTATAGGATGGTAGGCGGAGATGAGGATACGTTACTAATGGATGAGGACAAATTCGGCGTGATCGTGACATCAACACAGGAGCTACTCAATGAGATATTATCACTAAGAGATGAATCGTAGAATCAAATAATATCGAGAGTGGTCATGACTATTTCGGCTTGAAGTGCTTTGAGGCTCACGGTGTTCCGAGGATCTTTAAGCGATCCCGCTCCAATATCCATGAACAATGCCCTCAATTAACCCGGAGAACCCCTCTTTTCAACAATTTTAGGTTAATGTTTAAAATTTTCCAATCCATAACGTATGTGGGTATTCTGATATGGCTATCGCTTATGGGAGTACACGTCTCAAGCTGGATGAGATCAATAGGCTTAGAAAGGCGGGTTATAGGATAGTTGGGAGGCATTCCGCCGTTAAGATATGTCACTGGACTAAATCGGTTCTTAGGGGAGGGAAGAACTGTTATAAGGGGTGGTATGGAGTTGAGAGTCACAGATGTCTTCAGATGACCCCAAGCCTTCAATACTGTAACATGATGTGCGTCTTCTGCTGGAGACATCACACGATAAATAGGATTAAACCCTACGGAGGTGAATGGGATTCACCTAAAGAGATCTTAGATGGACTGATAGAGGAGCAGCGTCAACTCCTCTCAGGATTTAAGGGAAATCCGAAAGTCGACCCGAGATTGTATAATGAGGCCATGGAGCCCAATAACGCGGCCATATCGCTGGATGGTGAGCCAACCCTATATCCATTCCTCGGAGAGTTGATAAAAGTCTTCCATGAGAGGGGTATGACGACCTTCCTAGTGACGAATGGAACCATGCCTGAGATGTTAAAGATCTTACCCGATGTAGGGGCAGAGCCCACAAACCTCTACATAAGTCTCTATGGACCTGATAGGAGAACTCATGTGAGAACTTGTCGTCCGCTCATCAATGATAGCTGGGAGAGGCTGATCGATAGCCTGAGGATCATGAATATGTTCACAGAGTCTAGGAGGGTTATAAGACTAACTCTCGTCAAGGGATATACTATGAGGGATCCGGAGAGATATGCGGAGCTGATAAGGATAGCTGATCCAGACTTCATCGAATGTAAGGGTTACATGCATGTAGGCGAATCTCAGAAGAGGCTTCCGAGAAGCGCCATGCCAAGCGTGATGGAAGTGGAGAAATTCGCCAAGAGTCTTCAGGCTCATCTAAAGGGATATGATTACATCGCGAAAGACGTTCCCAGCAGGGTTTGCCTACTCGCCAAGAAGACCTCCCCACACTATGATAAAGCCTTAAAGAACGCTGAGAGGATGGGCGAGCTCATTCAAAATACTTCTTAAGCCGCGAGTAGCTGTCGGCCAATAGCTCCGGGATGGTCTTGGTCTCGGATATTATGGGCATGAAGTTCGTGTCCCCAACCCATCGCGGGATGACGTGTATGTGTAGATGGTCTTCTAATCCAGCTCCGGCCGCCCTCCCCAGATTTAACCCTATGTTGAATCCATCGGGATTGTATTCCGACTTTAGGGCCTTGATGGCGAGCTTAATCATCTCGGCCATCTCGACCAATTCCAAAGCATCCTGAGTCCTTAGAGCATGATCTTATGTATCTCATCCTCCATGGAGCCCAGAGTATCTTCATCTCCAAGAATTAAGGACTCCCCTCATATTTAATCGGTTTCGTCCGATGTTTTTCGCAAGGGTTATCCTTAACATCCAGAGCTTCGAGCTTATCTTGGAGGGCTGAGGGGTTGGCTATCAAGCAGGCCGATGTGTCGGGTAAGCCCATGGTTAGGAGGGAGGCGATCGCGACGGGGTTCATCAAGCTCAAGCCTGAAACCGTTAGAAGGATTAGGGAGGGTAGGGTTGAGAAGGGCGACCCCCTCCAAGTTGCCAGGCTTGGAGGGATTAATGCCGCGAAGTTCACCCCCCTCCTCCTCCCGCTCTGCCACCAGCTCAAGATAGATAATGTCTCGATCGAGACCCGACTGATGGATGATGGGGTTGAGGTTGTGGCCAGGGTTAAGGCATTTGAGAGGACAGGAGTCGAGATGGAGGCCCTGACGGCGGCCTCGATAGCGTTATTGAATATCTGGGATGCTGTTAAAGCGTATGAGAAGGATGAGCGCGGCCAATATCCCGAAACCGAGATAACTGGAATCAGGGTTTTGGAGAAGCTTAAGGAGGGTTGATGCATGACATCACCCCACAGGGAGCATAGAAAGCTCGCTGAGAGGAGGCTTGCATTCGCCCTCTTCACGGTGAGTAGCTCGAGATATGAAGCGAAAGTTAGGGGTGAATCCGTTGACGACGTATCCATGAGGGTGGCGGTGGAGGAGGTCGGGAGGCGAGGCCATGAAGTCGTTCATGAGGAGATAATAGATGATGATATCGAGATGATTAGGGAGAAGCTGCTGGAGACGTTGAGGAGGGAGGACGTCGACGTCGTGATCTTCATGGGCGGGACGGGGTTGGCGAGAAGCGATGTCACCATAGAGGCCGTCAGACCATTTTTCGAGAAGGAGGCTGAGGGATTTGGGGAACTCTTTAGAATGCTGAGCTATCGGAGGGTTGGAGCCGCCGCGGCCTTGACGAGGGCGACGGCGGGGGTAGCCTCGGGGAAGGCCATCTTATGTCTCCCGGGCTCTCCAGACGCCGTGAAATTGGCCCTAGAGGAGTTTATAGATGAGCTTCCACACATGGTTTACCTCGCGAGGAGGGGGTAGAAGAAGTTTCAGCTTGTCTCAGCCTCTCCTTCCTCCTGCGAGATCTTCTCCATTATCGGGATCGCGACCCTTATCAGCCTCTCCTCACCCCTCATAACGTGATAGCTCGGCGACCTAACCTTCCTGTCACCGACATATACGTGGCCATGAACTATGAGCTGTCTAGCTTGATAGATCGTCTTGGCTAAGGCGAGCCTATAGACCATAGTTTGAAGCCTCCTCTCCAAGATGTCCCTGACGGTCAGCTTCAGAACGTCGTCCGCGGTCGCGTTCTCATCGACTATCCCCATCCTCCAAAGCCTGTGAATAAGCTCTCGCTCCGCCTTAACCCTCTTCTCACCGGTTAGTGCGAAGAGCCTCCTCGCATGCGCTCTGATCTTCCTCAGGGTAGTCTCAGCCCTCCAAAGCTCCCTCTTATTCCTCAACCCATACTCTCCTATCAACTGTAGCTCAGCCGCGAGCCTATCGGCTCTCCACGGATGCTTGGGGGTCTCATACTGCTTTCTAGGCTTCTTCGGATCTCCCATCTCAGGTCATAGACCGCCCAAACCACTTTATTAACGCTTCTAACGGCGATATTCTAAAAAGTGGGTTGTTTAGGGGACGGTCGATGGATTTATCGTCGCTGAGCAGGCTTAGGGAGCTTCTGGGTAGCGGATGGCTGCTTTCGCTGTTCTTGGTGGCCTTTCTAGGGACGGCGGCATTCAGGATGGTGATCCCGGCCGTCGCATACTATGCCAGAGCGGAGCTTATGCTCCCGATGGGCTTCCTGAGCATCCTATCCATGGCCTTCCTCTCGGCCAGGGCCTTGACGGCGCCCCTAGCCGGATATCTCATCGATAGGAGGGGGTTGAGGGCGATCATCCCGGTCCTCCCGATATTGAGCTCAATAATCCTACTCCTGTATAATTATCTCAAATCATTTACCTTCTTCCTGATTCTGAGGATTCTTCAGGGGGTTGTAAGCGGGTTCTTCTGGGTCTTCATCCAGGTGCTAATAGCCTCAAATACGCCGATCGAGTGGAGGGGAACAGCCCTCGCGATATACTTCGCATCAGGATCCATAGGCATATTCGCGGGAAACCTCCTCTACAGCATACTCTCCACGATAAACTCCTCCTACGTCTTCCCAACGGCTTTCATCTTCTCCGCCGCAACAGCTCCCCTAATCTATTCGGCGATAAGATCTAATCAAGTGATGGTTGAGGTGAGGCGTGTAGAAGATCGGGAAGAGCCCGGCAGGGGGAGGTTCTCGGTCCACCCACTTCTCTTAACATCCCTCACAGTCGCGTTGATAGGAGCTATGCTAGTCGGCGACCCAATCTACGTTTATCTAAGCGAGTTCGCAGGCCTTTCCAAGGAGGATTCAGCTCTAATCCTAGGCGTGACTGGAATTTTGGGGCTTATCGCCAGCATCCCGATAAACATCATCGCTGATAGGCTCTCAGAGGGCTATGCGGTGACCGCCATAGCGTTTATGACGTGTCTGGCCCCATTTCTACTCGCCGTGAAGAGTTATGAGGCGATATTTATCGGCCTACTCGCGGCTGGAGTTAGCTGGAAAGCCTACACACCATTGTCGAGGAGGTTGGCGGCATCCTCTCGAGGGCGAGCCGGGATGACTATAGGTCTCGTAAACTCCGTCATGAACTTCGGGACCGTTGTAGGGTTGCTTATCTTCGGCTGGTCCTATGACATATTCCAAGGAATCATCTTGAATTTAATGGGCTTGAGGATAAATCCCACCCCCCTAGTCCTATCGCTGGCGGTGCCCATCCTAATACTCTCAACACTATCCTTGAAGAAGGGCTTATCATAAAATTAGATAAGACTCTACAGCCGCGGTTTAGCAAGAATCTCTAAGAAAAGGCTGATGAGACCTCGATATCACGAGAGGTAGATGATATCGAGGAAGCCGGCCGCATCGCCTCATCATCAGTAGGGGATAAGCTAAATAGAGCCTATTAGATAGGTTGAGCGGCTTTGAAGATAGAGCTCGATTGCCTTCCATGCACCTTGAGAATGGCCTTGCGCAACGCTAGGCTGATTACCGACGATATTGGGTTGCAGAGGAAGATTATGATCGAGGTGGTCAAGTCGCTTCAGTCTATAAACTGGAACTTAATACCAATAGAGCTTGCTTTTCTCGTGAATAGGGTGATCACCGAGGCGACCGGAAACCCCGACCCATTCAAGGAGCTTAGGAGGAAGAGTAACGACATGGCCCTCAAGATTTATCCAGAGCTGAAAAAGGTTGTTGAGAGTTCTGTAGATAGGCTGGAGACCGCTATTAGGTTGTCGGCGGCTGGAAACTCGATAGACTTTGGGGCATATGTTCAGCCGGATCTACACGAGTCTGTTCAGAGAGCTATGAGGGAGCCCCTATCGATTAACGATTACGAGGAGTTTAGGAGGAGAGCTTTGGAGGCTGAACACATGATATATTTCTTGGATAATGCTGGAGAGATAGTGTTCGACAAGCTGTTGATAGAGACCATGCTCGACGTCAGATCCAAGCCGTTTAAATCGATCACCCTAGTGGTTAAGGGAGGGCCTGCGCTGGGAGATGTTATTCCAGAGGACGTGAGATATGTTGGTCTAGATAAGCTTCCCAACACTAGGATTAAATGCGTCTCAAACGGGGTCGAGGGAACCGGGCCATCCATGTCAAGCGAGGTCGTGAGAGGCTGGATAAGGGAACATGGCTTAAGGGTGTTTAAGGGGCAGGCGAACTTTGAGACCTATGACGATGAGACCGACTCATTCTTCATCCTGATGGTGAAGTGCCCGATCGTGGCGAGGGCTATCGGCGCTCCAATGGGGAGCCTCATTCTGAAACATTCACGCTAACTCCTTTTCCTCCTCTCCTTGAGGAGTTTCCTCAGCTCCTCATCTTCGATTTCCTTCAAAACATCCTCAACCGATACGACGACGTGCTCCCCCGCTTCCCCTTCCTCCTCCGCGACTGGCGGTGATGGTGGAGGGGGGTATGCTGGAGGGATCTCATAGTATTCTCGATACTCTTGTTTGAGCGTCTCTCTCCTTCTCCTATACGCTGTGAACATCATCAATGCCGTGAGTAAGGACGTTATTCCAACGGAGATGTAGATTGTCGTTAATGATATCGGAACCATGACCATGATCGGTCTGCTGTTCCCGATATTGAACGTCTTGCTGGAATTGAACCAGAGATATCTCACCTCAACTCTCAGATCGCATGGAGGGAGTGGGCCAATATTCCACACCTCTCCATTCTCCGCGGTCTTTCCTTCATATAACACGGTGCCGTTCATCAAGCTCACGATGACCTCAGCATCCTTTACCGGGAATCCTAGATAGTCCGTCACCCTGAATCCGGCCTTAAACACCCTAACCGGAATAGATATTTCTTGGGCGCCCTTCTCGATATAGAGGGATTGTTTGGGAGATACGTCGAATCCTTTCCAAGTGGCGTTCTCGACGAGCCAGTTACACTCGTAGATCCATGTAGTCGAATCTGAAGCGACCCTCACGGAGTCATCTCCACATCTAAGAATCACATCCACCTCCTTAACAGGTTCTCCATCATATCCCATTACATGGATCTTTGCGAGCCACTCAAACCTATATCCAGCTTCCAGGTTTATCGGCTTAGAGATAGAAGTTATATTGCATAGCGGGTCTCCGCATTCATATCCAGTCCATCCCGTGAAGACGAGCCTAGTATTGTTTGATAACAGAATTGTCGGCGGAGCATAGACTTCGTAACTTGCCCCAGAATCTATCCAAATCTCATCGCTTATCCCAGCCTCATCCGGGGCTCGAATGGACAGGAGGTACTGCTTCTTCCACTCCGCCCTCAGATCCAGCGGCCGATCCACTCCATCTATCATCAGATATGGCGATGTTTGAGATAATGTCCCCCTCCAACCCTGAAACACCGCCCTGACCCCTTCGCCTAGAGATCTGATGGTGGGCGAGGCATTGAGGTAGATGCTGGAACCTTTCTCAACCCAGCTGGATGGTGCTGTGAGATTTGTCATGACTTGGTAGGTCGAATTATATCTAACTAGGTAGAATATCCTCCACTCAGCCTTAACCCTAACTGGTCTCTTAACCTGAAATTTTATGTGATTTAGATCGGAGGTCTCATCCCCAATCCATCTCTGAAATCTAACCATCGTACCATTATCCCATCTAAATTCCCTTGGAACCTCGCACTCCACAAACTTTCCATCTAAGACCCACTTATCCGTTATAATCGGCTTGATATAGTTTGACGATATTAAGACGTGGTGATAGAATCGCCACCTCACCACGACGAGTATGGGAGAGGATACATTGAGGGAAATCTCTGAGACGTTCTCGAATCTCAGATCCTTAAAATTCTTCAGCTCATAGTCCGCGAAGACCTCCCCCACCACCGCCTTACTCTCACCATCATTCAGAAGTACGATGGGTTCCAAGACCTTGATCATGGCTTTCGACCCCTCATCATACCATCCGTCTCCAATTATCTCCGATATGGCCTGCGGTTCTGAGATAATGTAGACCTTATACTGTCTTCTCCACATGGCCGAAGCCTTTATCGGCTCATAAACCTTAACCTTGACGAATCTATCCTTTCCCTCGAAGTCTCCGCTCCATTTCTCAAACACGAGTCTAGTATTGTTTGAAAATTCTTTGACTTCATCGGCCTCAACCCTGAGCTCACTACCTCTCTCAACCCATTTGGAGATTCTCTCATATCCTAAATTCACATCAACATGATACTCGACATCATAGTATGCATAATAATCTGCGTTGGAGGTGGCGTTAATGGATATGGTTGGACTTGTTGTGATCAGCTCATCGCCGCGATACCATCCCCTAAAGACTAGACGCGTCTCATTACGATACTCCCTTATCTCATCTGCTACGTAAGTGACCAGCTGACCTCTATCAGCGACCCTCTCAGTTAAGAGAGATTCCCCGAGCTCGGACTTCATCCAAAACCTTATCGTCACCCTTTCCTCCTCCATCGGGAGATATGCGTAGCTAATACTCTTCGGCAGCTCTACCTTGGTAACCTCTGGTGGATGAAAGCTCCCGTCCTTAATCCACTCATAGATCACTGATAGAGCATATAGGTCTAGGGTTGACGGCTTTCTAAAACCTCTCAGCCGGTTGTACATCAGATCCTCTTCATATCCTGTATGCCCGAGTCCTAGAGCATGTCCGATCTCGTGCTCGGCTACCGTCAGTGCAAGATTATGATTTAGATCGACGCACTTCCTAGAGATCTTTATCTCAACTTTCTGAATTCTCTTATCAAATGTGTAACTTAGCATCGCCTCCCCGCATGCATTGCCAAGCTCATCAATATATCTTACGAATATATCCGATGTCTCATTAACGACCTTTAACTCGATCCTCGAGAGGTAATCATATCCATATAGTGATGCGAACTCCCTTAATGCATTGTTCCAGATATTGATAGCATCTTTCACAGCTTCATCCAAGACCTCAACTCCGGATGGAATGATCCTTAAAGTTATCTGATTGTGGTCGAATGCGACTCCGATTATATCTATTGAATGTGATTGTTCCGCCGATACGGTTTGGATTAAGACTAGGATGAATACTATCACGGATAGTTGGATGATTTCGCGTCTATGCCTCATCACAGCTCTTCCGTCCATTCTTTTAGGAATCGATTATATCCGACGCTTAAAAACTTAACGCAACCAATAGAAAAATTTAGCTAATATTTTCAAATCTCATCTTAAGCTCTCTTAACAGCTCCTCCAAGCTCCTATAACTTTTCCTTCTAAGCTGTTTGAGGATTACGCTGGCCGGAACTCTCGTCCCACATCTATCAGCTTCCACCCATGTCTTCTCACGAGCTCCTCCTTCGTTGCCGGGAAATCCGCGTCGATGAGAACCTCTGCGAGGGAGTCTATGCCATAGCTTCTAGTCACTCTCGGCAGCTCGCCCTTCTTTATGAATCTCTCAAGTCTTGCGGCGTCGAGATACATTCTTATCCCATGGAAGCTTAGATAAACCTTTTTCGACCTCCTCCTCTCAGCCCTCTCCTTTAT
>NJEK01000034.1 GCA_002255105.1 Candidatus Wolframiiraptor sp. EX4484-121 | reverse complement strand
ATGAGGAAGATGCTCTGGATAATATACGCTGTGATGATAGGCGCGCTCCTAGTAATGATCATGCTTAGGGCGATGATCCACTAATATGGTCTATCCTTAAGCTTAAGCAAATAGGCGATGAAGTTCGTGGATAGGTGGAGTATCACGGTGATGATTAGGATGCAGGCGAAGATCACGGGATCAAGCCAGTCTGGAACTCCATAGATGGCCGCCGACGCAATTAAGGCGATTACGAGGAATCCAAGTTGATCCAATCCCGGGGCCGGATCCCCCCTCTTCAACCCAATCCTCCTCTTGATGAATGAGCCGAATATGTCTCCGATCATCGCTCCCACGCTTAAGACCGCTGGCTCTGAGATCGATCTAAATCCCCCGAGGTTTCCAACTAGATACAAGATCACCCCGATTAGGGTTCCTCCAGCTATCCCCGAGAAGAGCCCCTCCCAACTCTTTCCATCTCCTAAGATCCTCCTCCCATCCCACGCAGATCTACGCCCATCTATCGGGGTGGTCTTCTTCAGAATCTTAGCGAGTGGGACGGGCGTGGCGTTAGCCACGTATGCTGGGAGGATGTAGAGGAGCGCTGATAGGATTTTTCCGAGCATCCCTTCCCACGACTCGATTCTAGGTCGACCTCTTAAATCCTACCCTCGAAGACAAGTTCTCCAGGTAACTCGCGAAGACTCTCCAAGAATATATGCCGTAGATCTAAGAGAGGAGAATTTATTGAGATGCGGCCCAGCCTGGAAACCGTGCGATGGAAGTTTTGGAGGAGGGATGAGGTGAGGGTTGTAAAGCCGCTGGCTCTGAGGATAGACGACCTAGTCGTGAGGCTCGAGAACGTAAGGATGAGGCTCAAGAGGAGGATAGATGAGCTTAAGCTGAGAGATAGGGAGTTATTCGAGTTCACGGTTAAGGCGAAGATGGAGGGGGATCTTGAGAAGGCCAAGATGTACGCCAACGAGCTCTCAGGGTTGAGGAGCATGTTAAAGAGGGCGATTTACAGCGACCTACTCCTCGAGGGGGTCATAAACAGAATTCAGATAATCAGGGAGCTAGATGAGGTTGGGGATGTGATGGCGCCGGTTAGAGAGGTCTTGATGAGCGTGAGGAGGAGTCTGAGGGGTATCGCCCCAACGATCTCGCAATCCATCTCGAACATAATAGACTCGATCGAATCGCTCTCATGTGAGCTTGGAACCATGAACGAAGTCTATATTCCGGAGAGAACTCTAAGCAGAGATGCCGAGAAGATTCTGGCCGAGGCGAGCGCGGTAGCATCTCAAAGAGGGAGAAGGGAGGATGAGCTTAAGGCTGTTTAGCGAGTTCTCTCAACACCTTCCTCGATAGGATATCAGCCCTCCTCAACGCCTCAGGATACCTTGATCCAAGAATGGAGACTATCTCGGGAATCTGATCCACCTCAACCATGTATCCTGGGCTCACATAGAATTTCCTCGAATTCTTCGGCTTAAACCAGTATCCGAGAGCCTCCCCTCCAATAAACACCCTCCCGGAGCTTTCTCCAGGCTCCTCCTCGCCCACCAAGAGAGATTTGGCGAAACCTATCGCGGGCTTACCTAAGATAAATCCTAGGAAGACCGCGAGCCCCATCCTCCTCGGATGGAGAGCACCATGAGCGTCGACGAGCAACAATTGCCAGTCATCAAACTCCTTAACGAGCCTAAGCATCGGCGGCCCCTCCCTAAGGAATAATAGTCCAGGGACATATGGGTATGGAGGCTTACACGTCATGGTTTTTTCATCGACGGCCCCGCCTCTCCTAAGGTTCCACTTCACAGCGGCCACAGCCATCAACTCTCCTCGATACGCGGCGTCCACCGAAACTAGATTTTTAATGTCGTCGACGTTCAACTTTCTCTCAATCTTTAAAGTTCTTCCAATAGCCTTTTGCAAATCCATGAAGAATTCTTCGAGTAGTTCATTCCGCTCCATCTTCACAAAATCATCTTTACGAATCCATATTTATCTTAGTAATCCTTATGAGCTTCCCAGCCTCAACTATTCGATGAAATGAGGATAGCGATGATGAGTAGATGGAACGCGACATGCGGCGTAAGCCTCCACGCCGAGATCATCGGTAGAAAATTCAGAGAGCTTGGACACGATGTCGTGGTCTACGCTCCAACCCTCAAATCCGCCGACACCGACTGGCATCATAGACATATTAGCGTGGTTGATGAACCCTGGGTGCATAGAATTTTCGAGGAGACGGAGGAATACCTTTATCCGGCTGGAGGGAGCATAAGATCGGAGGAAATCCTTGAGAATGATTACGACGCGTTCATCGTAGAGTCGGTTAACAGATTTCCCGTTAACGAGTTTAAGAGGATCGCGTCGAAGATAAGGAAGAAGGCTCCGCTGATACTCGTGATGCACCTCGGATATATACGAGATGCGGATCCATTGATGGAGATAAATTGGGATGGGATTGTGGTCTTCGACAGCAGATACGTTAGAGAGATACTCTCGATCTATGGGAAAAGGGTTGAGGAAAAGGTGGTTGAGATCCCCTATCCATGTCCAATCCTGGACGATGTGAAGCCTGCTAGGCCGAAATCTCTGAAAGGTGGGTTCCTCTTCCTCACCTTTGGCAGGCAACCCATGTGGGAGTATCTAGACTATGTTCGCGCCTTGAGAAGGCTTTCCGAAAGATACGATTTCAAGTATCTGATAATTAGAAGTGATCACGAGCTACCGTTTAGAGATGGATGGATCGTTCAGAGATGTGAGAGACCTGAGATTAAGATGGTGCATCGATATCTGAGGGGCTCGGACATACATCTTCTTCCAAAGGGAGATACTAGGGCGGTCGTGGTCTCCTCAACTCTCACCCAAACGATTTACTCCGGAACCCCCACAGTCGTCCCAGATACGCGGCACTTTGAGCTCATACCCGTTGACGAGGATGGGTTTGGCCCTATAGTGAAGTATAGGATCGGAGATACCCATGATCTCGAGAGGAAGTTATCGACCTTGATAGAAGACGGTGACCTCAGGAGAAGAATCTCGAAGGCTGCGAGAGAGTACGCCAAAAAATATAGTGATGATTTTGTCGCCAGGAAGTTTTTAGACCTCATTAAATCTTTAGGGGCTTGATGTCAGTAGATCCTCCCTCTATCAAGCTCCGCCATCAAGCTGTTTAACGAAAGTATTCCCAGCCCTATCATGTAGTCCGCCGCACCATAGCTTATCACCACCTCATCCTTGCTTATCTTAGCAGCCCCGCATGGGAAGATCGTTAAAGGCCTATCCCCGATCAACTCGTAGGGCCTGGTAGGTTCCATTATGTATCTCGGGGTGACCGCCTCTAAGACGACCTCGTCATCCGATAACGATAGCTGGGCCGCAAAGACCCTATACGCCAGCTGTTCTCTGTCGGTGGCGTGGATCAAGGCTATGAGCCCCCTATCTCCTATATTTATGAGCGGGGTAGCCCATCCAAGCTTGCCCTCAAAGGGCATAGGGTCGAGTACCTCGACAGCGTCGGCGACCTCTACCTCTTCGATCTTCATCTCGCTCATCGATAAGATCTTTGGATCGAGCTTGCTCATCATGAGCCTCGTGGTGTCGTCGATCAGATGCGGTCTATGGAGGAAGTAAAGTTTTCCAGCTCCCATCTCGTGGAGGAAGGCGTCCTTATCGGTTATTATCCTGCCGAAGATGTTTGCGGACGGTATGAATACGAACCGCTTAATCCAATTCCTGAGATCCTCGTCGTAAACAGCGGTCACGGGCACGGTCCTATTCACCCTTATCGGTGAGAAGTAGTTTATCGATCTACCGGCGTAGGTCATGTAAAGCTTGCCGCGGATCTTGTAGACCCTGGGATCCTCGGTTCCCCAGATATCGTATTTCGTGGATGGATAGACTACTATTCTGCCAACGTAGCTGTTCATGTTGACGTATCCGTTGAAGAGGTCGTGGAGCGGAACCTCGATCTCGATTATGCTGCTGACATACATGTAGTATCCGAGTATCATTCTGGCGTAGATCTTTAGAACATCCTCCTCCTCGTCGTAGATCACGCTCGCGTTGAACGCCGTTATCGGATGGCTCACCGGATAGTTGTGGATGGTTATCCTATTGGGACTTATCACCCCATATCTTCTAACGATGTCCTCGGTCTCGTTCCTCCTAATCCCTTTGGCCTCATCAAATCCGATAGCTCTCTTAAATCTAAGACTGGCGATCACCGCCTAGTCACAAGCCATATCCGATGACCATCAACCTATAAATTTTTCCACCAACAATTTTTTAGCCTCCCAACAAAATCTTTGATGGTTGAGTAGGTATAGGATGGATCTCGGAGAAGTCGAGAGATGGGTTAAGGCCAAGGGATTTAGGAGGGTGTTGATCCAAGCCCCCCCAGGCTTATGGCCAGAGGCGGTGAGGGTCTCGGAGCTTCTAAAGAGGTGCGGTATTGAGGTGATTATTCATGGAGGTAGCTGTTGGGGCGGATGCGATGTAGCGTATCTAGAGGCTAAGTATCTGAGAGTCGACGCGATAATCCACATGGGGCACTCGAGGTTCTTGGAGAGGGACGAGATCCCCACCTACTATCTCGAATGCAGATATATGGATCCGGAGCCGCTTAGATCGCTGCTAGGAGAGGCTAGGGACAAGCTGGATGGATATAGGAGAATAGGGGTGGGCCTGACGGTTCAGTGGCTCGACTTCCTAGACGAGCTTTTAATCGGATTACGGGATCTAGGCTTAGAGCCCTATGTCGGCGAGCCCATGGGAGTCTTAAGATACAGGGGGCAGGTGCTGGGATGCAGCTATCATCCCCTCCTGAAGCTTGAGGGGATCGTGGACTGCTACCTAGTTATTGGAAGCATATTTCATGGCCTGGGGCTGGCGCTTCAAACGAGAAAAGCCACCTATGCGGGGGATCCGCAGACCCAGAGGGTCGTGAAGCTCGAGGAAAGCGTTAGAAACCTCCTAAAATCCAGATATGGCCGCATTCAAGAGTTCAGGAGGGCGCGGAGAATCGGGGTGCTGTTAAGCGTTAAGCCTGGTCAAATGAGGGCTGAATTGGCCATGAAGGTTAAGAAGCTGATCGAGGAGGCCGGCAAGATCTCGGAGATAGTTGTGGTGGACGACGTGAGGGAGGATTATCTAATGGACCTCCCCTATGAAGCCTTCGCGAACACCGCCTGCCCGAGGCTATCGATAGAGGATCAGGAGAGGTTTAGGAAGCCCATCTTACTTCCCACGGAGGTTGCCGTCGCACTAAATAGGGTGAGCTGGGAGGAGGTTATCAGAACCCCGAGGTATATGGCCATGAAGATATCTTTATAGCTCACACTATCCGCGAGGAAGGGGTCGGGTCGATTGCAGAGGAATAACTTATAGATAGAGAGTGTTGAAGGTATCTCGAAGGCGAGATGGTGTTCTTAAAGGACGGCGACCCAGCATCCCCTGGAGAGCCTATATGCGTCGCGGAGGAGTATATGCCTGGAGAGAATGTCGAGCTCGATAAGGGAGGGGTCGTGGTCTCGATCCTCAGGGGCAGGGTGAGCTATGATCATAATAGGAGGGTTGTGAGGGTTGAGCCCCTTAAACTCGTCGAGAAGCTTAGGGTCGGTGATAAGGTATTGGCTGAGGTCAAGGAAGTTCAGGACAAGATAGCGATAGCATCCATCCTGTCGGTTAATGGGAGGAATCTCAAGCACCCGAGGACCGCGGTCATCCTACCAAATCCTGGGATGAGGAAGACCATGGATCAATATGTCGGGATAGGGGATCTGGCTGTGGCCTCGGTGGTTACGACCTTCATGGGGATCATAGGACTATCTATCTGGAGACAAGACCTGGGAGTGGTATTGGCGAGATGCGATAAATGTTCTGGAATTCTAAAGAAGGTTAGGAGGAACTTGATCTGCGAGAGATGCGGGAGCGTGGGGAAACGTAAAATAGTTCCACAATACGGTAGCATGGCATACTTAATCTCCATGATGGGGTGATTGGATGGAGCTCAGGATAATAAGGGTTAGGGACGACTTCCTAGAGCTTGAAGCCCTAGAGGAGGATCCGGCGTTCTTCGACTCCCTAAGCGAGCTCATTCAAAAGCTTGATGGAGTGGAGTATGCCGGGATAACGATAGAGCATCCACTGACGAAGAAGATTATCATGAGGGTTAAAACGAATCCCTCGAAGATAAAGGCCGTGGACGCCGTGAGGAGGTCCATTCAAGAGCTAAAGGAGATCTCCAGAGAGCTTAGAGAAGCCTTCGAGAAGCTCCAGCTATAGAGCCTTTAAGAGAATCTAATATTATAATTGAAGTCTCCGAAGTGTTAGGGATGACCGAGGTGTTCGTCGGGACATCCGGCTGGATGTACGACTGGAACAGAGGCGGATCATTTACCTGGTATGTCGAGAACTCAAAGCTCAACGCGGTCGAGTTAAATGCGTCATTCTATAGATTTCCATATCCATCTCAAGTATCGAGCTGGGCTAGGAAGGGTCGAGGATTGAGATGGTCCGTGAAGGTTCATAGATCGATCACCCACATGAGGAAGCTTTCCGAAAAAGCCTTCAAGGCTTGGAGAAAGTTTAGTAAGCTCTTTGAGCCGCTCGACGAGTACGTGGACTTCTACCTCTTCCAGATGCCTCCAAACTTCTCCGCAACGGATACAAATCTAGATAGAGTCTCAAACTTCATAAGAATGACGAACCTTGGGAGGAGGTTTGCGATAGAGTTCAGGCATCAAAGCTGGTTCAAGCCCGAATTATCAGAATTCATCTCAGAACTTGGGGCGGTTTACGTCTCCATCGATTCCCCGATGATTACGTGGATCTCCTCAAGTAACGGTATAATCTACCTGAGGATGCATGGCAGAACCGATTGGTATGCTCATGATTACTCCGGGGTTGAATTGAGGAAGATCGTGGAGGAGATGGCCGCCCACCAGCCTAAGAAGTCCGATATAAATGGGGAGAGAGTTAATTAACCGGCTCTCCCAGCGATTAGTAGGTGGTAGGGGGAGGATGGAGTTCTGTCCTAAATGCGGTAAGGTCATGATTTTGAAGAAGAAGTCTGAGAAGATCGTCTTAGTATGCCCCAGATGCGGATACGAGAAACCCGTTAAGGACAGGGTGATATACACCAAGGTCCCGAAGAAGAAGGTTGAGGAGATAACGGTCATAGAGGAAGGTGAGGAGGGCAAGGTCTTGCCGACGACGACCGATGTGATATGCCCGAAATGCGGTAATAGGGAGGCATACTACTGGGCTGTTCAAACGAGGTCTGCAGACGAGCCCATGACTAGGTTCTTTAGATGCACGAAATGCGGATATACTTGGAGGGAATACGATTAGCATAGTAGGATGTATGATCTCTTCATGGTTGGGGGTAAATTCATCTTCTTAAGGTGGGCTTCCCTCGCCGAGACCATGAATATCCCCACCAGCTCATGCTTCAACCTCGTCAAGGTATCCATCAAGGAGTTGAAGAATGGTGGGGTTGGAGAGTGGGAGGCTATTGCGAGTAT
>NJEK01000033.1 GCA_002255105.1 Candidatus Wolframiiraptor sp. EX4484-121 | reverse complement strand
AGCGTCATCGAGCAGGTTCTTGATAGATCTTTCCTCGACAACTATGCTCATCGAGACATTCTCGAGCAATACTGGTCTGAGAAGATTGAGATAGTTGAGTTCTCTTGGATTACTTAGGTAAAATATGAGTTTAAGCCTCTTAATTCCTCTAAACATGCTATCTCTCACGATCCTTTTCAGAGCCTCCACCCGGCTCTCCGACTATCCAGACCTCGGAGAACCTTTGGCCGAGCACGCTTCCAACCTTGGTCGTCAGCTGAAATCCCTCCAAACCCTCTCTAAGCCTAGCTTTAGACAAGGTAATACATAGAGATAAAGATAATTCCACGAGCCCGAGTGTTAAAGCGATGGACAGTAAAGGCATATAAGTCTCCATAAGAAGATTCCTTGAGAGCTGGACCAACTGGGTGGGATAGGCTCTGAGGATAGGGCTACTCTACGACCTCATAAGGTGGGAGGAGAAGGACCTGAAGCGGGCGGCGGAGGAGCTGGGCCACGAGGTCAAGTTGATCCAAGTCACCAAGAGCCCGCTCTGGATCGCTAGGGAGAAAGTGTTCAGAGATCTAGATCTAGCCTTCCAGAGATGCGTCAGCTTCTATAGAGCCTTGGCCTCGACGATGATCTTCGAAGAGCTCGGAATACCTGTCATAAATAGCCATGAGGTCGTCTACGGATGCGAGGACAAGCTCTACACATCCGTTAAGCTTGAGGCGGCGGGAATCCCCATCCCGAGAACCGCAATAGCGATGAGTAGGGAGGCGGCCTTAGGGGCGGCGGAGGAGCTCGGCTACCCCCTCGTGGTTAAGCCCATCTATGGCAGTTGGGGTAGGATGATCTGTAGAGCCCTAGATCAGGAGAGCCTCGAGGAGATCCTAGAGCTTAGGGAGAATATGCAGAGCCCGCACTTCAAGATCCACTATCTCCAGGAGTATGTTGAGAAGCCCGGGAGGGATATTAGGGCCTATTATGTTTGGGGTGATGTGCCCGTCGCCATCTACAGGGTTAGCTCTAGGTGGAAGACCAACACGGCCTTGGGTGGAAGGGCCGTTAAGGCGGATCTAACCCCTGAGCAGGTGGAGCTTGTTAAGAGGGCTGGGGAGGTGATGAGTGGGGGGGTTCTGGGAGTAGACTTGGTTGAGAAGGGCGATGAGAGCCTAGTCCTAGAGCTTAATGGAATCCCTCAGTACAAGAATGTGGTGAGGGCCACGGGATACGATCTCTCGAGAAAGATCGTAGAGTCGACGATACAGCATTATAAGAGATAAACATTTTTAGGATCGGGTCGAAGATCTCCCCCAAAGCCGGAGAGGATGAACATGCTGAAGCTTGTTAGATTCTATGCCCCTAGAGGCTTAAAGCTCGTTAGGGGTGAGGGACAATATGTTTGGGATTCCGAGGGTAGGAGATACCTGGACTGCCACACCGCTCATGGGGTCGGGTTCCTAGGCCATAGAAACCCCTACGTGGTTAGATCGATCATGGAGCAGCTTGAGAAGATCATGATAGCCTCACCGACCTTCGACACCGAGATAATGGAGGAGTCCACGAGGCTCTTGGAGAAGATCCTCCCAAAAGATCACACATACTTCTACATGCTCAACGGTGGAGCCGAGGGGGTTGAACTCGCCTTAAAGGCCGCCAGGAGGGTGACTGGGAGGAAGAAGTTCATCTCATTCATAAATGCATTTCATGGGAGGAGTATGGGAGCCCTTGCGGTTACATGGAACCCGAGATATAGGGCTGGATACGATCCATTTCCATGGGAGGTGGATTTCCTACCATATAACAGGGTTGATGTCCTTGAGAAGAGGGTAGATGAAAACGTTGCGGCGATAATAGTCGAGCCTGTTCAGGGAGAGGGCGGATTGGCGGTCGCCTCAAATGAATTCCTCAAATCCATTAGGGATTTATGCGATAAAGTTGGAGCCCTGATGATAGTCGATGAGGTTCAATCGGGATTCGGTAGAACGGGAATACTTTGGGCGCATGTGAGGGCGGGGATCAGACCTGACATCATGGTAGCGGGCAAATGTATTGGAGGGGGGTTCCCGCTGAGCATAGTATCCTTCTCGGAGGAGGTGGGATCGAAGCTCGGCGTGGGGGCACATGGATCGACTTTCGGGGGAAACCCGCTGGCACTCGCGGCCATGAAGGGTGGAATAGAGGCGCTAATGAGGGACGATGTGATTGGGAAAGCCGATGAAATCGGTGAAGCCGTTAAGAAAATGCTTGAGGGAATAGTCGAGGAATATCCCAAGTTTACGAGGAAGGTCAGGGGATTGGGATTGATGATCGGGCTTGAATTGAGATTCAATCCCGCAAAGGCGCTGAGAATTCTTCAATCGAGACGCGTGCTCGCATTAAGAGCTGGATTAAACGTCCTAAGATTCCTCCCACCATACCTGATAAACAGAGATGATATAAGATTTCTTGAAGAAGCCCTCCACGAAACATTACAAATGATAGCGAGCGAGACCTAGCTAAGGTTTCTAGAAAAATTTTTAAGCGCTCTCAAGGATAAAATAGCTGTGGGTCTTAAGCCGGATTTAGAAAAGATCCTGGAAGACCTCCTAGAAGATCTTAGAGAAGATATCGTTGGATGCGCATTCATCAGGCTGAACGGCTCGATAATCGCGGCGAAACTTCCCTCTCGAGAGGATAAGCATATGGTCGCCACGTTAAGCGCTACTATTAACGACGCGGCTAGGAAGCTTTGCGTGAGCTTGAAAAGGGGAGAGCATTTAAGGACACTTATCGAGGGAAGTGGTGGGAAGATAGTCCTCATGCCTATTGGGAGGGGTGTCGTCCTGGTCGCGGTAACCTCAGAGGAGCCGAATCTAGGTCTAATCTTGATCGAGATGGAGAAGGCGGCGGAGTATGTGAAAGCTCTCCTAAAGGAGCCTAGAAGATCCGAGTTTCTAAGCCCTGTCTAGCCGACGGTCGACTTGGTCGATCCGGATTTGAGTAATGATTGTTGGGAGAATTCATGGAGGTGAATTCCAAGCCCAATTAGAAGAATCATTTTTGGCTAACAATGTTGTAAAAATTTATAGCCATCTTTAAAGCGATCTAATGCATGAGCCTAAGAGGGGAGTTCGAGAAGGTATTAAAGGAGTTCATGGACGCAACCGTGGGAGACGTTATCGGCTGCGCGGTCGCCAGAACCGATGGATTGATGGTCGCCTCGGTCCTGCCGGCTGGGGTGGATGAGAGGAGGGTGGCGGCCTTAGGGGCTACGGTCGCCGGGGTGGCTGGGAAGCTCTGTAAAGATCTCGACCGAGGCGAGCCCCTGAGGACCCTGATCGAGGGGAGTAAGGGTAACTTGATAGCTGCCCCGATCGGCGAGAACATACTCTTGATAGCCTTGACCTCAAAGTCCCCTAATCTTGGGCTGATCTTCTTGGAGATGGAGAGGGCGGCTGAAGCCGCCAAGAACGTCATGGGGAGAAGGAAGAGGTAGGGGGCATCTCAATGGCCGAGGCATTAAAGCCTGTCAATGCCTTAGTGTACTCACTTTGTGCGGGCCTATGGAATCTCGCGGGCGAGGGATCCAAGGCAATCATGAGGCAGATCGGCAGGGAATTGTATGAGAGGTTCATAAAGGAGCGCTTGGATCGGTCATCTCTTGAAAAGGCTTTGGAGTCGACTTGCAGAATCCTCGCGGACGAGCTTAAGGTCTGCGGAGGTATAAGCTTTGCTATAAGGGGCGATTTGATTGAGATCAAGGTATCAGGCTGCGTTTTAGCTGAGGCCACCGATTTACTTAAAGAGAAGGGTATTCCATTAATCTTCTGCCCATATGCGAACGTCTTTGTAGCGATGCTGGAGGATGCGACCGGATCGAGCTATGAGATCAGATCGATAGAGAAGTTGGGGCGCGAAACCCTGATAACCCTTGAGAGGGTGGCCTAAGCCGATCCACATCATCTCATCTTTTTACACTTGTAGCGGAGCCGAAAGGATAGGTGTTAACTTTATCGAAGCATCCCAAGTTGATCAGAAGAGCTTTGAGAGAAGAGGCTTAGAGCCTAATCCCCTGAAATGCTTAAATCTCAAGCCTGTTCGACTGAAGGATTAATTAGTAGATTAGGATCGAGTATTCGAGATGTTTGCGGATGTTGATGAGGTGGCCAAACTCCTCCTGAAGCTCATCAACATCTATACCCCATCGGGTCAGGAAAGCGGATTACATGACGTATTGAGTGAGATCGTCGATGGATTTGGATATGAGGAGAGCTATGTCGATGAGGCGGGAAACTTCATAGCATCCTACGGCGACGGAACGCCCATACTTTTGGCGAGCCATATAGACACGGTTCCGGGCAAGCTTAAGGCATACTTCGATGGAGAGAGGGTTTATGGGAGGGGGGCGGTTGATGCCAAGGGTCCGTTATTGTCGTATATCTTGGCCGGAGCCATCGCCATGGAGAAGGTGGATGATTTGAAGATCTATGTCGCTGGATTGGTTCGAGAGGAGGTCGATGGACTTGGAGCCAGACATCTGATCGAAAACGGGTTTAGGGCCGATCACATCCTGATCGGGGAGCCGACCAATCTGGGGATAGCCATCGCCTATAGGGGCAGTGTGAGCTGCCGAGCCTCAGTCAAGGCTAGGGGAGGCCATAGCTCCGCACCTTACATAGGTGAATCCGCCCTCGATAGGATCCTAGAATTTCTGACGAGAGTTAGAGAGAGGTATGGTGGCTCAAGCTATGATGAGATCACCTCGGCCATAACGGTTTTAAGGGCTGGAGACTGGCCTGGAAACTTGCCGGAGGAGGCTACCGCTCACTTAAACGTTAGATTCCCAAAACCTCATGAACCCGATGAAATCGTCGCGGAGCTCAAGGCATTATCCAAGAAGTATGGTGTCGAACTTGACATAATCGACTCGACCCCTCCTGTTGAGGTGAGCGTGAACTCCACGATAGTCAGGATGCTCGTCAGAGGGTGTTTAAGGAATCGGGTCAAGCCGAGGATAGTTAAGAAGACCGGGACGAGCGACATGAACCTGTTGGCGAAGATCACCAAGAGTATAGCCGCCTTCGGGCCCGGGGACTCAAAATTAGCGCACACAAAATTAGAATTCATTAACGTTAAGGATCTTCTCAAGGCATCTGAGATCATCGCATCAGCTCTCGCCGAATTATCGAAGACGTTATCTCGCTGAATCGAGGGTTGACGTTTCGAATCGCTTACCGATTCTCGGACCTCCTCATATGCCAGAGCCTTGTCTCAAGCCCCCAGAGCCTCGTGAATCCCTCTCCAGCTCTTTGATCGAAGACGCTCTTGGATGTGTAGGTTATGAGCTCCGGCTCGTAGAGAGGCTTCTCCGCCTTTCTCCCCACGACCCTCGCCGAGCCCTTGTATAGCTTTATCCTAACCTCTCCATTCACGACCTCCTGAGTCTTGTCTATGAACGAGTTTAGTGCGTCCATCAACGGGTCGAACCATAGTCCAGAGTATACGAGCTCGGTCCAGCGTCTCTCGACGATCCCCTTGAATTCGAGCAGTCTCCTGCTTAGAACCATCTTCTCAAGATCCTTATGAGCCATTATTAGGAGTAGGGCGGCTGGGGCCTCGTAGACCTCCCTCGACTTAAGTCCAACAACCCTATCCTCGATGTGATCTATTATCCCGAATCCATGCCTTCCACCCAACATGTTCAGCTTTTGGATGAGCGTGAGTAGATCCATCTCCTCCCCGTCAAGCGAGGTTGGAACTCCCTCCCTAAACCCTATTACCAACTCCTCCGGCTCATCTGGAGCCTCATCCACGGGAACGACGTACTTGAACGCGTCTTCGGGAGGCTCGGTCCACGGATCTTCAAGCTCGCCGGCCTCTATGCTCCTCCCCCAGAGGTTCTCATCTATGCTGTATTTGCTCTCCTCGACCTTTATCGGTAATTTTTTCCTCAAAGCGTATTCGAGCTCCTCATCCCTACTCATATTCCACTCCCTGACAGGGGCAATTATCTTGAGATCCGGCGCTAGAGCCTGAAATGTTACATCGAATCTGATCTGATCGTTTCCCTTTCCCGTACAACCATGGGCGACCGCATCGACCCCCTCCTTTAAGGCGACCTTCACCACCTCCCCAGCTATCAATGGCCTCGCGAGAGCCGTCGAGAGCGGATATGCGTCCTCGTAGAGCCCGTTCGCCTTGATGCACCTCGATATGAATTCGTCCGCAAACCTCTCCTTCGAGTCTATTAGAACGTGTTTCGACGCGCCGGCCTTCAGCGCCCTATCCCTTATCTCCTCGAAGTCCTCTTCCTGGCCCACATCGACCGTCACGGCTATCACGTCGGCCTCATACTTCTCCCGAAGCCAGCTTATCGCAACCGTCGTGTCGAGGCCTCCGCTATAGGAGAGAGCCACCTTCATTTATGGAATCTAGGAGGGGCCAGCTAAATAAAAGTTAAACCGGTCACTCGGCCTCTAGCTCCTTTAACATCTCTCTTCTGGCCTTCTCGACGAGATCCTTGTCTATTCCGAGGGGTTCTAGAAGCTTATCTATCTTTGGAGGCTTCTTCCTATCGGCGAGGTTCGCGGCGAACTTCGCTATCAACGGAAGATACCTCGCATAGACGTTCAGCCTCCTGACGGCCATGCTCCGCTTCTCGATCTTACTGAGATATAGTTTTAAGGCCCTCGCGGCCTCCCTAATCGCGGCCAAAAGCTCCCTCTCGATCTCGGGTCTATCCGCGACCGCCTCCTTCCCAACCGTCTTATACGGTATCTTTGGGGAGCATATATGGGTGATGATCGCTAAGGGAGCAGTCCTCGGGACCTTGTAGGTTGACCAGTCTATCCTCTCGTTGACGACCTTCCAGACAACATCCGCCCGCTCATCGTAGAGTAGTGGGATCTTGTTCGCGAACCTGTAGAGCTTTATCGTCTCGCTTGGGGGGATGTCTCCTCCATACGCCAGCCCAACCTCGACCATGAATGGGAACCCGGAATATGATGATGGCGGCCTCTGAACCACGTGGAGGAACTCCGGGTTCAGCATATTCCTTATACCGACTTCGAGTAGATCCTTCCCTATGGGGCTTATACTCGACGGGTCTGGAGCCCTGAACTTACCGTACTTCTTTATGGCGTTGACGAGGGCCGTGACCTCACCGTGCTTAAGCCTCCTCGGATTCTCATCCTCGGGGATTCCGGCCAGCCTCAAAACCTCTCTCGCGGACTTCTCTCCAACCCTCTGGAAGCTATTAACCATGAATGACAGCATGGTCTTCTCCTTGCTCGCCCCCAACAGCCTGGTCATGGTCTCGACATCTACTCCGACTGGGTGGGGTAGGGACTCGGCTGGGGGCTCCGGAACCTTCCTCGTCGCCCTCG
>NJEK01000032.1 GCA_002255105.1 Candidatus Wolframiiraptor sp. EX4484-121 | reverse complement strand
GCGCCCCCGACATTTATGGCAATTATCGTTTTCCTAAGACCATATCTGATCTCCGGTATGCGCCACCTCACTCCAAAAAAGTATACCTCTCTGAAATATGTAATTGGCTGGATCGATTCAACTTCTTTAATTCGAATATTAACATAGCTTCCGAGGAGGGAGAATAGAAAAATCATAAAGATGAGGTATGGTGGAACTTCCAGACTGCGACTAAAGATTATTCCTGTGAGGAGAGGAGGAAGATAAGATAGAGTGGTGACATAGGCTGAAATATTATTATCCTGTTCCCTCCATACTCATTCATACCTGCCATCATTTACTGTTTTCCTCATTAAGGGACATTAAGGACTTATATATTTTTGCCCATCATCTGAGGAGAGCCTTTAGGGAGATGAAATCCTAGAATGTCGTGAGTTCATTATGGGTGAATAGGCTGGGAAAAGTTGGTATGTCGGACGACGGATTGCCATAGTCTAGTTCGCAATCGATGAAGGGTGACTTGCCTTCTAAGAGATCTGATTTATGGAGGTGGGTGTCCGCGTTGCGGTGAGTGGGTTTGAGGGCTCACAGTGAGTCAACATACCTCTTTCGTAAGGCCTTTGGAATGAACGGTCTCAAATCCAGAATAGGTTGTTAGAATGGAATGACTGAAAATGGCTCTCGCATGGCATGTTCTTGGGTCTGAGGTCGAGATTCCGGTCGATGAATCCTAATAACAAACCTATACGCGTGGAGAGGGTGGGCGGGTAAAAGGCTTTAAACATGGTTTAAAGCGATCATAAGCTAAAATAATGGCTGTCTTGAGGAGTGTGATGGGGGATGAGTAAGGACTTGGTGTCGGGGCTGTTCACGACGCTCTACAATAACGAGCTAGCTAGAAATAGGGAGTGCATCTATCCGGCCTCAAAGCTCCTAGCAAACATACTGAAGGTTCTCCAGAAGAATGGCTATATCGGCGCATTCGAGTACATCGAGGATGGGAGGGGCGGGAAGTTCAGGATCCAGCTCCTCGGGAGGATAAATAAGTCAGCGCCAATCAGACCGAGGTATAGTGTGAAGAAGGATGAGTTTGAGAAGTGGGAGAGAATCTATCTCCCGAGCAAGGACATCGGGATCTTGGTGGTGAGCACTAGTAAGGGCGTGATGTCCCACCGCGAGGCGAAGAAGCTTGGAATAGGGGGGAAGCTCCTCGGATACGTCTACTAGCGGGGTGGTCTCGGAGATGCCGTTGCCGGAGATCGTTGAGAGGATTGGAATCCCGGAGGACGTTGAGGTCTCGGTAACCCCTCCGGCCAAGATAAGGGTTAAGGGAAAGCTTGGAGAACTTGAACAAGACCTGAACCACATGGGTATAAAACTCGAACTTGATGGAAGGGATGTTGTCATAAGGTTTAGGGGTAAGGGGAGGATGGCTAAGTCCATGATGGGGACGGCGAAGTCCATGATAAGAAACATGATTATCGGCGTGACGAAGGGATTCACCTATAAGCTAAAGATGGTAGCATCGCACTTCCCGATGAGCGTAAAAGTTCAAGGAGACACGGTTGTAATCGAGAACTTCATAGGGGAGCGATGGCCGAGATACGCAAAGATAGTTGGTCCGGGGACGAAGGTAGCCGTGAAGGGGGAGGACGTGATAGTCACGGGAATAGACAGGCAAGCAGTAGGACAAACGGCCGCGAACCTGGAACTCGCCACGAAGATCAAGCGGAAGGACTTGAGAAAATTCCTGGACGGAATATATATCTACGAAAAGAAGATAGGGATCGAAGAATAAGCCATATTCAGGTCATCTTCTCAAGAGCCTCCTTGCCCCGCCCAAGCCCTCCAATAGATCTTCCCCGTCCCCGGAGAGGTCGATGTAATTGAGCGGAACAGCTCTCTCACTCGAATAGATGTCGAAATCCTCGCGATTGTGGGATTATTGCGCGGCTAGAATGGCGATGGAGCCGACTATATCTTCGACCTTAGCACCTCTTGAGAGGTCGCTAATCGGCTTTCTAAATCCCTGGAGGATCGGGCCGTATGCTCGTGCTCGGGCGAGATGTTGCACAAGCTTGTATCCTATGTTTCCGGAGTTTAGGTCGGGGAATATCAGGACGTTGGCCTTACCCGCGACGGAGCTTTCCTCCCTAACCTTTCTCTCAGCTATCTCTGGAATAAGTGCGGCATCCGCTTGAAGCTCACCGTCTATCATTAAGTCTGGGGCCTTATCCTTCGCGATCTCCACAGCCTTCACGACCTTATCGACCATGGGATGAGAGGCGCTTCCCTTGGTGGAGAAGGAGAGGAGGGCTATCCTCGGCTCCAGCCCCAGGATGGCCTTATAGCTCCTCCCCGTCGCTATCGCTATATCCGCGAGCTGCTCAGGGCTGGGATCGGGATTTACCGCCGCATCGGCGAAGAAGAGTAGCCTATCGAATCCGGGAACATCCATTAGAAAGAAGCTGGATGGGACCGATATGCCTTCTTGGAGTCCTAATATGAGTCGGCCGGCTCTTATGACCGTGGCGGTGATCGTGCTCGCCCCAGCTACGACCGCGTCGGCGTCGCCCATCCTCACCATCATGGCGGCGAAGTATACGGGCTTGCTTAGAACCCTCCTCGCTATCCTCTCACTCCTCCCCCTCATCTCGACGTACGACTTCACGTATTCGCTGAATCTCTCAAACCTCGTCGGATCGATGAGCTCAATCCCCGAAAGATCTATCCCAAGCTTCTCGGCCCTCCCGGCGATCTCTGCGTAATCCCCTACCAACACCGGAATGCAGAGATCCTTTGACGCCGCCTCGGCCGCCGCCCTAAGTATCCGCTCATCGAGGCTCTCCGGGAAAACTATTCTCCTCCTATTCCCCCTTGCGCGCTCTAAGATCCTGGGGGGTATGCTCAGAGGATGGTCACCTCCATCAATAATGTGGGTGGAGATGTTGCCAGGCGGGTGGAACCCATGGCTTCTTGAGGTTCTCTATGGCCATATCGATATGCTTCTGGCCATCTCTTAACACCACGAGGAAATGGCCTGGAAAGAGCTTCTCAACTCCAAGTCCGCCGAGTTTATGGATATTCTCCCGATACGCCGCCAAGCTGCATCCGGGCCAGTTTCCAAGACCTATTGTCCCATTATGGAAGACAACGTCCCCGGAGAAGAGCGCCCTCTCGTCTTTAACGAGGAAGCAGGCGGATCCCGGCGAATGGCTCGGCACCTCGATCACCTTGATGACCTTATCCCCGAGCCTAATCTCCTCTCCATCCACGAGAACTCGATCGGGTTTACAGTGCTTATATTGATAATCGCTTGGGTAGACTATCCCTCGGGTGGCGAGTAAGCCGAGCTCCTCATCGGAGCCGGACTCCATAAGCCTGGCCTCCGCCTCGGTTGTGATCACCTCCAGTCCAAGTTCTTCTTGAAAGAACCTCGCACCACCGGCGTGATCGGAGTGTGAATGAGTTATCAGAAGATACTTGATCCTATCCCTCTCAATCCCCTCCTCATCGATGTTCCTCAGGATTAGCTCGTTATCGAGCCCTACCCCAGCGTCGACCATGATATAGTTCTCCCCCGATCTGAGTAGGTAGATTATGCAATCAAGCTCATGCGATAAGCCCCTCATCCCATCTCCAACCATATATATGTCTCTCGTGATTCTCATTTCAGAAATCATGGGAGAGGGGTTGTAAATTAATTTTTTCAAGCGCGATAAACATATAAAAACACGTTGAGAGACCTGTTAACCGAGGTGGATTCGTTTGAAGATACTGTATATCTACTCGGGAAAGGAGACTGATAAGCAGAGGATCCCGGAGTATTTTGAGGCGCTTAAGTCGACCATAGACTCCGTTAAGAGGCCTGACTCCATCTTCGAGATAAAGGGTTTGTCGGGCGAGATCCCCGAGGAAGAGGAGGTCATCTACTGGTATGCCCATCCATTCATCACGGTTGGGATGATCAAGCTTGTCAGAGAGGTCGGCATAGAGAACTACGACGGCGTCCTGATAGGATGCGTCGGCTCACATGAGGCGGAATACTCTCTTAAAGAGATCCTCGATATACCGGTTGTAGGGGTCGGGGAGGCCTGCTTCAACCTCGCACAGCTCTTGGGAAGGAGCTTCTCAATCCTGACATATAACAGGAAGGTGGCGGCATGGCTCGAGAGAAGCATCAGAGAGTATAGGGTTCAAGACTGGTGTGTCTCCATAAGACCAGCGGGGATAGAGCTGCTTGACGCCCTCAAGCTATCGGCGGAAGAGATAGGTGAGAGGTTCCTCGTCCAGGCGAGGGAGGCCGTGGAGAAGGATGGGGCGGAGGTCATAGTCTTGGGATCAGCCGGATTTGTAGGGCTCGCCGACTACCTCCGAGAACGCATAAGTGCTCCCGTAGTGGATGCGGTCGAGGCTGGCGTCAAGTATATCGAGATGCTTGTGGACCTATATAAGTCGAAGAGGCTCCTCCAGAGCAGGGTGGGAACATATATGTCCCCTCCAAAGGAGGGGATATTAAAGAGATAATTAGCTCATTCCAACTTCAGGCGATGATGGTCGAGAAAGCGGTCATCCTCGCGAGGGGTTTAGGGACGAGGATGCAGAGGCCTATGAGAGGCGTCCGCTTAGAGCCCGCTGTCGAGGAATTTGCCGAGAAGGGGTGGAAGCCGTTCATCCCCATCGGGGGGAGGCCGTTCCTCGACTACACGATACAAGGTCTCATGAAGGCTGGGATTAAAGAGGTCTGCCTCGTTATAGGGCCCGAGCACGCCGCGATGAGGGAATATTACACTCGGCTGGACGGGGAGCTTCCGGAGATATCGATCGACTTCGCAATCCAAGCTAAACCCCTCGGCACAGCCGACGCCGTCTATGCCGCGAAGGAGTTCGTGGGGAAGGATTCCTTCCTCACCCTAAATGGAGATAATATCTATCGAGTTGATGTGATAAAGACGCTTCTAACGCAGAAGGAGGATGTCTGCTATGGAATAGGGTTTGAAGAGGAGCATCTCATAGCCAACAGCAACTTCACCTCGGAGAGAATAAAATCTTTCGCTGTAATGGAGGTGGATGAGGAGATGAATCTCTTAAGGATCGTGGAGAAGCCGCCGAATCCTGAAAAATATGTCACAAAATACGGAATATTGGTAAACATGAATCTTTGGCGCTTCACCCCACATATATTCTGGGCATGTGAGAGGATAAAGCCGCATCCAACGCGTAAAGAGTATGAATTGACGTCGGCTGTTCAGCTTCTGGTCGATGAAAGGATAATTCCCGTCAAGATAATCCCCGTCAAGGCCGGGGTTTTGGACATAACCTATAGGTCGGATATAATCTCGGTTAGGGAGAAGTTGAGGGAATTCGGCCTCCTAGCTGAGGGGTAGTATATGCCGATCGAATTTCGGAGGCTGTGGAGGCTGGCCTCCGACCACGAAAATTACTCCTACATATTCCGCGGAGATGAATGTCTTTTGAAGAGAAAGAGGGATTTGATTATGAAGGTGCTGAGAGAGTTTGAGAAGAGGTTTAACCCATCGCCAGACGAGGAGGTATACGTCTTCTTTGTTCCCGGGAGGGTGGAGGTCTTCGGAAAACACACGGACTACGCTGGAGGGCACAGCATCCTCTTCGCCTTGGACCGCGGCTTCTTCTGCATATCTAGGGTAAACGATCTTGGTATGATTAGGATACGCGACATAAATCCGATCTATGGGGAGAGAGTCTTCAAAGTATCCGATAGGCTTGAGCCGCCTATAGGTGATTGGGGAAACTATCCCATGACAGTCGTTAAAAGGCTGTGCATGAACTTCGGAACCTGGTTTAAGGGAGTTGACATAGTCTTTGGATCGGATCTCCCGGTTGCAGGTGGGATGAGCGGATCCTCCGCCCTTATGATAATGACCTTCCTGGCCTTCGCGGTTCCCAACTCCCTCTTCCAGGATCCAAACTTTAAGGAGAATATAAGGAACGAGAACGATCTGGCGATGTATCTCGCATGTATAGAGAATGGGCGGTCCTTCAAGGGTCTTGCCGGAGAAAGGGGGGTTGGAACCTTCGGGGGATCGGAGGACCACACCATAATAATAGCTGGAAAGAGGGGGAGGCTCTCAGTCTATCGCTTCGCCCCGATAATTCATAAGGCCGAGATAACGATGCCGAGCGAACTATCATTTATAATACTGTATTCTGGCGTGAAGGCCGAGAAGACGGGCGAGGCGAGATACTGGTATAATTTGGCTTCGAGGAGGGCCAAGCTCGCCGTAAGGAGATATAACGACTTCTATGGGACCAGACACACCGTTTTGCGGGATATAATTGATGAAAACAAGGGTCTGAGTTTTGAGGATTTGATGTCTAAGGTTGAGAGAGCTACGGCCAACTACGTGGAGAGGGGGAAGGACCTCGACCTCCCAGGAAGGTTTAAGCAATTCTACATGGAGGATAGGATGATAATTCCCGAGGCGGTAAAGGCTTTCACGTTTAGGGATTATGAGGAGCTCGGCAGGCTATGCGATCTCTCACATAAATTATCGAAGCAATACCTATGGAATATAGTCGAGGAGATAGACTTCCTTCAGAGGGAATCAATGAGATGCGGGGCCTTAGCCTCCTCAGGTTTTGGGGCGGGATTTGGAGGAAGCGCCTACGCCATAGTTGAGAGGGAGAGGTCGGGGGACTTCATCAAAAAATTGGAGGAGAGCTATAGTAAACACTTCCCCAAGCATGTCGGGGAATACTCCTTCTTCGAGACAAACACGTGTAACGGCGCGATTGAACTCTTCACGGATACGTCTCCCTCAGGTAGGGGAGGACTTCCCTTCCGCATAGGTCTATGAACTCCTCTTGGAACTTGCTCAAACAGAAGAAGTGTATCTCGGTGAATCCGAGCTTGATCCACTTCTCGGCATCCTTTATTATATCATCAGAAGAACCTAGATAAACCACGCTCTTAACGAATTCCTCATCACTCACCTGCTCCCCTATCGCATCTATCTCCACAGGATCATACAGCTCCCGTTCATAGGGAATCCTCGAGGCGGAGGCGGCCGCCCAAAATCTACTCGTCCTGACGGCTTCTTCGAAATCCTCTCCATAGATCACCATGTCTAAGAGAAGTCTCCTAAATCCCTCTTTCTCCCTATTGGCTAGCTTTAGCCCCCTCTCAACATTCGGGATAAGCACACTCTTAACATAGTCAGGTTTAGCCGTGTTGGCTGTGATAAATCCGTCCGCGAGTTTTCCGGCCATTAAGGCGGTTCGGGGTCCATGGGCTGCGAGGAGGATGGGCGGCGGTTTTTCAGGCTTTGTATATAGGTTGGCTCTTGCTCTTCTCAACCTGAAATATTTTCCCTCATAATCTACGAACTCCCTCGTCCATAACAATCTTATAACCTCGATCGCCTCCTTCAACCTCTCCACCCTCTCCCTCGGCCCGGGCCAGTCATATCCAACCGGAACCTCATTCATGGCCTCGCCCGCCCCAAGCCCTAAGAATATCCTGTTCGGATACATGACGGCGAGCGTAGCGAATGCCTGCGCGATTATCGCCGGATTATATCTCAGAATCGGGGCGGTTACGGCCGTCCC
>NJEK01000031.1 GCA_002255105.1 Candidatus Wolframiiraptor sp. EX4484-121 | reverse complement strand
TGGATCTCGCCGCGATCGCGATATTGATAACGATCCTAGCGAACATCGTATACTATCTGTTCTCGCGGAATCCGAGGATCTGGGGGGCTATTAGGGGAGCCGTACTGCTCCTCTGGATCTGGGCATTATTAAAGAGGGCTGGCGTCATCCTGATAGCTGGGGCAACGGGTGGATTGGAGAATCCACAAGTCTTCTTATTGGCGATAACAGCGATCCTCGGAGTCGTCACGCTTACCGTGACTCTGATAGTAACCCGGATGCTGAGGAGGATGTATTCGAAGTACTTTAGGAGGAAGGCATAGAGATTAAACTTATTATCGAGAACCTCGACATGAATTCCGATGCCGATCCTCGAAAAATTGCTGAAAATCTTTGGAGTCTACAAATTGTATGAGAAATGGCTTGAGGAGACCATCAGGAAGGGTGAGATTCCATCTCATATAGCTGTGATCATGGATGGGAATAGGAGGTGGGCGAGGAAGAGGGGATTATATCCATGGCTGGGTCACAGGGTCGGCGCGGAGAAGGTGGATGAGCTCATCGAGTGGTGCATAAATCTCGGGATAAAGGTGATAACTATCTACGCTTTGTCGACCGAAAACTTCAAGAGATCTAAGAGGGAGCTAGAGGAGATATTCAGGTTGTTGAAGGAGAAGAGTTTGGAATACGCGGTCGATGAAAGGCTCCACAAACATGGGGTCAGGGTTAAGGTGATAGGGAGAAAGGATTTGTTGCCGAGGGATGTCAGGGAGGCTCTTGAAAAGCTTGAGGAGGCGACCTCAAAATACAGCAACCTGTATCTCAACCTGGCGGTCGCCTATGGTGGGAGGGCTGAGATAGTCGACGCGTCGAAGAAGCTCATCAGGGATGTGCTGGCCGGGAAGGTGAGGGTCGATGATATAGATGAGGATGTCTTGGAGAGATATCTCTATACGGCGGACATCCCAAACCACGAGCCGGATATGATCATAAGGACTTCGGGGGAGGAGAGGATAAGCAACTTCCTCCTATGGCAGTCGGCTTACAGCGAGCTAGTATTCCTAGACGTTTACTGGCCCGAGTTTAGGAAGATAGACTTGATGAGGGCCATCCGAATCTATCAGAGGAGGCAGAGGAGGTTCGGAGTATAATCCTCTCCACCCTAGTATGGGGTTAAGGTGTATGGAGCTGAGGTTAATCTCCTCACTCCATCCTTCTCGACCAGCAAGGTATCCTCAAGCCTAATCCCGAATTTTCCTGGGAGATAGATCCCGGGCTCAATGGTTATAACCATGTTCTCCTGGATCATCTCCTTGCCGGCCTTCGAGATTCTGGGAGGCTCGTGAACCTCTATCCCAACTCCATGGCCCAGGCCGTGGATGAAATAGTCGGCGTATCCCATCGCCGCAAACCTGTCATAAACCTTATCGTAGAGGGCTGATGAGAGGGTCCAGGGCTTTACAGACTCCTCGGCGAGCCTCTTGGCCTCCAAGACCATCTCATAGATCTTCGCGACCTCCTCAGGCGGATCTCCGCCTATATAGAAGGTTCTAGTCATGTCTGAGCAATAACCCTCGAAGACCGCCCCGAGATCGACGACGACCACATCTCCATTTCTCATAACCCTGCTTCCAGGGGCTCCGTGAGGCATGGATGACCTAGAGCCTGAGGCCACGATGATGTCGAAGGATGCTCCGTCGGCTCCGAGCTTGAGCATCTCCTCTAGGACCTCGGCCTTAACCTCGGACTCCATCACCCCGTCTTCGAGCATCTCGCTAGCCAGGTCCATGACCTTCGACGCTATATCGCACGCCTTCTCGATATTCCCGATCTCCGACCTATCCTTGATCATCCTGAGCTTCCAAACTATCTCCGAGGCCGGTTTAAGGGATTCATGGCCCAATAATGCTGAGAGCCTCAGGTAATCCTCCGCGCTCAGGGAGTCGAATCCAAGCCTAGACTTAACCTCATCTGGGAGGCCCTCGACCACGTTCTCGACCCTAGCGGTCATACTGAGTTCCTCAACCTCAACACCGCCTCGAACACACATCCTCGCGAGCTCAAAGTCCAATGGATAGACGTAGAGCTTTGGGCTGCCGTTTAATGGGATCAAGAGATATCCGGGCCCCCTATATCCCGTGAAATAGAAGATGTTCGCCTCGGAGTGTATAAGGATCGCCGACAGCTCATTCTCCTGGATTAAGTCCATCAGCCTACTTATCCTATTCCTCCACACACCGCTCATCTCATCCAAACCAAATATACATAAAGCTTATTTAAGGCTGAGGCGAGGCCTTTGGAAGTACCCAGAAAACTTTTAGGTATGACTTTAGACGTCCTCGATGAAAACACTTTAACATCCTGCTCAACTCATTAGCGGTAACCAAGAGATGGTCTACATTAGGAGGCTGACGATCCAGGGATTCAAGTCATTTGGGCCGAGAAGGATCTCAATAACCCTAGAGAAGGGACTGACGGTGATAACCGGGCCGAATGGAGGCGGGAAATCAAACGTCATGGACGCCATAAGATTCGCTTTAGGCGAGCTCAGCGCCCACAACCTAAGAGTTGGTAGGATGGCGGAGCTAATCCACGACGATCCCAGGACGAACTACGCGAGGGTCTCGATAACCCTGGACAACTCTGAGGGGGTCCTGCCCGTAAACTCTCCCGAAGTAACCGTCGCTAGGAGGATAGATAGAAGCGGTGAGAGCACATACTTCCTCAACGGAAGGCAGGTTTCGAGGAATGAGCTGTTAACAATCCTCTCGATGGCGAACATAAAGCCGTCTGGATTCAATATAGTGCCGCAGGGCTCGGTGATCGAGATAGCTGAGATGGGTGGAGGAGAGCTTAGGAAGATGATCGAAGACATATCTGGGATAAGCGATTATGAGAGAAAGAGGGAGGAGGCGGAGGAGCAGCTCGCAATAGCCGAGAAGAATCTCGCGATAGCGAAGGCCAGCACGGGTGAGGTTAGGCTCAGGGTTAGGCAGCTTCAAAGGGAGCGTAATCAAGCATATAGGAGAATCCATGCCGAGAGATTCTTGAACTCCATAAAATCCCTTGAGTTTAAGAGGGGAATAGCGCGGATGGAGCCGGAGCTATCGTCGATAGATAGAGAGTTGATGGAGCTTGAGGAGGAGCTAAACGAGCTCAACTCCAAGCGAATGAGAATCCTCGATGAGAAGAGAGATCTTGAGGAGAGGTGGGAAGAGGATTCGCGCAAGCTACAGGAGATCGAGGCGAAGATCGATGAGCTTAAACGCGAGAGGGAGAGGATAGCCTCCGAGATAGGCCGGCTGAACACCTCGATCTCCGTTATGAATGAGAGGATTCGGAGGATCTCTGATGAGAGATCATACATCGAGGAGAGGTTGAAGAACGTAGATCGGAGGATGGCGGCCATCATGGATGAGATTAAGAGATCGAGGGAATCATTGGAAATCTTGGTCACCGAGTTCAGTAAAGTTAGGGAGCTGGAGGGACAAAAGAGGGAAGAACTCAAGCAAGCTGAGGAGGAGCTTGGGCGAAAGACCTCCGACCTAGATCGGAGGAAAAGGGCGGCTCAAAGAAAGCTTAGGACATTAGAGGCCGAGATTGCTGAAGCTCAGGCGGAGGTCGAGCAGCTTAAACGATTCGTCAAAGACTCGGAGAGGGAGCTGAACCAATTATCCGATAGGTCGTCAAAGAACATGTTTAAGGTCTCGGATTGTCTCAAGAGATTATATGATATCGATGAAAGCATAGAGAGTATTGAGGAGGGGCTCGGAAAATCCAGGTTGAGATTTGAGGAGAATCTCAGCAGGCTTAAGACCGCAAGGAAGCTCGAGGCGGAGCTCAACGAGGCGCTCAAAAGGGCCAGCCTCTCAGGGCTGATAAAAGGGGTTGAGACGAGGAAGGCGCTCCTCGAAGAGATTAGATCGGCTGGAGTCAATGGAATTTATGGATTCCTAGACGACGTGATCGAAGCCGATGAAAAGGTTTTCGAGATGCTCGAGGCGGCGACCGGTGGATGGATACACGCCCTCGTCGTCCAAGACCTTAACCTCGCTCTAAGGCTTGCCGAGGTTCTCACGGAATCTGGAATAAGCTTGAAGCTGCTGCCGCTGGATGTTGCTGAAGGCTGCGGCGGATCTAGAGCTCTGAAGTCCATGAAGTTGAAATTCAGATTTGATTGGGCCGAAAAAGCGTTAGCATATCTCCTGAGAGGGGTTAGATTCGACCTCGGCGTCAAGATTCCGGGAATTGGGGAGAAGGTCGTGTCTCCGAGTCTAGTGATCCACCCCGATCTGAGAATAGAGGTGAACCCTGGTAGGAGGACATTGCTTGAAAACCTCTTAACGAGAGAGTATCTGAGGTCTATCGAGATCTTAGAGCAAGTGAGAGAGGAGATCACGAAGCTTGAGAATGAGACGAGGAAGCTTGAAGACCTCATTCAGAACTATGAGAAGAGGCTCGTGAACTTGGAGGCCGAGAGGGAGAGGCTTGCCCAAGAAGCTTGGATGGAGTATGTCTCGGCCTCAGAGGCCATCCTAAGGGAGGTCGAAGTAGATTCGAGGATAAAGAGGATGAAGACCGAGATCTTGGGCGCCGAGAGGAGGCGGGCTGATGCTGAGGAGACCATAGAGCGGCTGAGGATGGATGAGCTTGAGAGGGAGGAAGAGGCGATCGAGAGGCTTAAGGAAGAAGTAAGCTCCTTGAGGACGGAGTATGAGGAGGTTAAGATGAAGGCGGCCGAGGTTGAGGCCGTGTTGACGGAGACTAGAAAGAACCTTGAGAGACTTGAAGATTCTAAGAGAAAGCTCTCCGAGGAAAAGATCGAGCTGGAGAAGCGGATACAGAAGCTCGATCACGAGTCGAGAAACGCGTTGATGGAAAATGAGAAGAACACCGAGATCTTGAAGAGGCTTAAGGAGGAGCTTGAGAAGAAGTCCGCCCAGCTAAGCGAGTTGACGGAGCTCTCGGAGAGCTTATCGGAGAAGATAAGTGGTTACTCGCTTAAGCTCAGGGAACATGCTCGCGAACTTGATGAGATTGGAGTCAAGTATCAGGATCTATCATCGAGAATGGCCTCGCTTAGGGTTAGGAGGGCTCAGCTTGAGGCGGAGCTCAGCAGGCTGAGGGAGGGGCTTAAGGAGCTGGGAGACCGGGAGACGAATTTACCGGAATTCGATCAAGAATTATTGGGAAAGATCTTGGCCGGATTGGAGGAAGAGCTTAAGGAGCTTGAGATGATCAATCAGCTCGCCCCAGCCCAATACGAGGAGCTCGTTCAGAACTATAAGCTGAGATCCACGAGGATAAGCGAGCTTGAGGAAGAGAGGGAGAAGATAATCAAGTTCATAGAGTGGATTGAGGGAGAGAAGAGGCGAGTCTTCCTCGAAACATTCGACAAGGTCGCCGACGCATTCGAGATCTTCTTCAACAGGCTGACCGGGGGGCAAGGATGGCTTAGGCTTGAGAATCCAAACAACCCATTCAGCGGCGGCGTCGAGATGATCCTGAGATTTCCCGGGAAACCCGCGAGAAGCGTTAGAGCTGCCAGCGGCGGGGAGAAGTCGGTTGCGGCGGTCGCCCTGCTCCTAGCCCTTCAGGGCTTGACCCCGGCAGATTTCTACATCTTCGATGAGATCGACGCCCACATGGATCTCCAATATAGTAGGAGGTTGGCCGAGCTGTTCCAGGAGATGGCCGAGAAGACTCAGATAATAGTGATAAGCTTGAAGGATGTCATGGCCGAGAGAGCGGATCAATTGATCGGAGTCTACAATAGGGGTGGGGAGTCGAGGGTGGTGAAGCTTGAGCTCGAGGAGGTGGTTAAGGCTGGCTGAGAAGAAATCCATGATAACCATCTGGGATAACCCGGAGTGGAGGATCCTATTTGATGTCACTAGGCTTGAGAGGGTTAAGCCCTGGCAGGTCAAGCTCGCGGAGATAATCGAATCCCTGATGAAGGAGCTCAGGAGCATCGGGCTAATAGACCTTCACTCATGTGGGGTTGCGGCGTACTCCGCCGCGACCATTCATAGGATGAAGACGGAGCGGTTGCTGAAGCTCGATGTTCCGAGGGCTCCTAGAGAGAGGCCGAACATGCTCCTCCCGCCGCCGGTCAACCTACCATTAATCCCAGACTTCATGATCACGACCATGAACGAGCTGGTCGAAGCCCTTCAAAGGCTCCTAGCAAGGAGTAGGGAGAAGGGGGTTAAGGAGGAGAGGCCGCCGCTCGAGGGATTTGACGTGAGGCTCGACGAGTTCTTGGTTAAGCTTGAGGAGGAGCTTGAGAACTTCATCTCAGCCCTGAGGAGGAGGTTTGATGGCCGCGAGCTCATCTCAATCTCAGAGCTTATAGAGGACGGCGACAGACATGAGGTAGCTAGGAGGTTCATCCTACTCCTCTTCACGGCGGCTAGGGGACTGGTGGAGTTCGTTCAGGATGATGAGATGAGGTTGATAGGGGTGAGGTGGATTGGAGGATCTGGGAGAGCTTAAGGCGAGGGTTGAGGCCATACTCTACGCATCCGCGAGGCCCGTCCACCTGAGGATTATCATGAGGGCGTGTGGGACCAGATCTAGGAAGCGCGTCCTAAAGGCCATAGAGGAGCTCAGGAAAGACTATGAGAATGATGGAAGGGCCCTAGAGCTATTGGAGCTTCCCGGGGATAGATACTATCTCAAGCTTAGGCGGGAGTATATGGAACTCGTGAAGAAGTTTATCAGGAAACCCGTGCTCAGCAGAGGCGTCATGAGAACCCTATCCTTCATAGCCTATCATCAGCCGATCGAGCAGAGCAAGGTCGCAGCAATGAGGGGTGGGGCGGCCTACAAGCACGTGAAGATCTTGCTGGAGAAGGGGCTGATAGATGCCGAGAAGTCGGGAAGAACCCTGATCCTTAGGACGAGCCAGCTCTTCGCAGACCTCTTCGGAGTCGAGAACGATCCGGCCGCGATAAGGCGGAAACTGAGAGCCCAGCTCAAATCATCTGGGAAGGAATCCGAGAGAAAGATCATAAAATTCGAAGAAACTTGACCATCATCTAATCTCCTCGGTCGCATCTCATTTCTCAGAAAAGTTCCACAGAATTCCTTCATATTCTCTAAAGCCGGGCTCCTTAGGTTTTAATAAGAGGACTAGGGGAGGCGGGGTGAAGTATGCCTTGGCCTCAGACTCCTATGCAAACGTATTAGATCCGAAGACCAAGACCGCGAGGAAGCTCAAGATCCTCAGGGTCCTATCGAATCCGGCCAGCAGAGACCTTGAGAGGAGAGGGGTTATAACCCGAGGGGCGATAATCGAGACCGAGGCGGGTAGGGCGAGGGTAACCTCGAGGCCTGGGCAGGATGGGGTTATAAACGCGGTCCTAATCGAGTAGGTGGTTCGATGATTAAGAAGAGGGGATATATTCTCTGGCCAATATACTTCGATAGCTCGGCCTCGAGGTCGATCTGTAGGAGGGTTCCCTTAAGGCTTGCGGTGAAGAATCCCACGGCTGAGAAGATAGCGTCGGCGGCCAAGAGGTTGGGCTGGAAGGCGGTGGTCGAGGAGGGGAGCCATCCGGCGGCTTGGTGGCAGAGGACGGGGAGGGTTATAATTGAGCCGGATAAGCCCATGAAGAAGAGCGAGGTCATAAAGTTGATCGCGTCGAAGCTCAGGGAGATGAGGTGATGAGGAGGAGAAGGCTGAGGAGGATCGGCAGGGTTCGCGGAATCGTTGAGGGCCGGATGGTCGTCGAGGGAGAGCGTCTCCCAAGGCTTGGGGAAAAGGTCTATGACTCATCGCTAAACGAGGTCGGAGTCGTCTTAAGCATACTTGGGCCGAAGAACAAGTTCTTCATAGAGGTTAAGCCCTCGAGAGCCGGGGATCGCTTAATCGGAGAGCCGCTCTACATAATAGAGGCTTGAAGGTAATCTCTCAACCGTCTCAGGATAGGATTCTGGGAACATCTCGAGGTCCTCGACTCGATGGAGCTAATAGGTCGGCGAACAGGGCCACGGTGGATTGGAGAGGGTCTGCCCGATCTGCGGGAGCGAGGAGATAGTCGAAGATAGGGTGAGCGGGGAGATCATATGTGGTATATGCGGCCACGTATTGGGTAGGGTTCCGAGCCGGGAACCTGAATGGAGGGCTTATGGATATGGCGATAGGATTAGGCGTGAGAGGGTTGGCGCGCCCCTAACCCCCCTACTCCACGACCTCGGGTTCTCGACAAAGGCTCCGAGAAGCCTCGGCGAAAAGGGATCCAAGAATGGGAGGATGATCGGGATCCTCTCTCAAATCCATAGATTGGCCTCAAGCATGGGGCTGCCTAACGCGGTAGCGGAGACCGCCGCCCTAATCTATAGGAGGGCTGAGAAGCTCGGGCTCCTAACGAGGAGCATGTATAGGGTGGTTCCAGCGGCCTCGCTCTACCTCGCGGCGAGGGTTCACGGGATTCCGAGGATGATTAGGGAGTTTTCGGCCACCTCCGGGGCTGGTGAAAAGGCCATCTTCAGATGCTGTATGAAGCTTAGGCTAGGCCTGAAGCTCAATCCGCCGAGGATCCAAGACGCCTATATCTCGAGGTTCGTCAAATCCATGGGCTTGGATGGGAGGGTTGAGGGCCTCGCGAACACCATACTCGAGAGGGCTAAGAGGCTTAACCTCACCCAGGGTAGGAGCTCCAGACCCATGGCCGCGGCGGCGATCTATATTGCGGCAAAGATCCTCAATGAGCGGGTGAGTCAGAGGAGGTTAGCGAAGCTCGCTGGGATAAGCCCCTCGACTCTGAGAAGGAGGTATAAGGAGATTCTGAGGGAGATCGGCGGGATTCACGGAGTCCTTCGATGAATATATAAGAGGGCTTGGCGAAATATTATCGAGAGGGGTGCTTTTTGCCTCAAAAGCTCACAAACCTCGAGGAGAGGGCCATAAGGCTTTTGCTCAAGCATGAGAAGAAGGGGATGGTTAAGCGGGTTAAGGAGTTCGCGAAGGATAGGTGGACTAGGAGGCTCATCCCCCTCATACGTGAAGTCAAGCTAGATCCCATCAGGGGGGCTCCATGCCTCTCATGCGAATACGAGCATATATGTGGGAGGGAGGGAAAGATTAAGCCTGAGAACTGCCCAAAGCTCGAGAGCTGGGTCCTCGAATCCTATCGCAGTAGCCTGAAGAAGTCTTCTAAGAGATAGGTTTAGATGAGCTTCCCCAACCCTATCAGATAAAGCTCCGAGCTACCTCTCCTCGTCGCCTTGGGGATGAATCTCCTAACGATCTTAAACCCCTCTCTGAGCTCCCGCTCAAGCTCGCGGAGCTCGCCGCATTCAAGCGCCTTCAACATCACGGATCCGCCCCTCCTAACGAGCTCCCTCGCGATCTCATAGGATCTCTCGGTTAACTCGATCTGCCTCAGGACATCTATATCCCTTATCCCGGTGAAGCTTGGTGAGGCGTCTGAGACTAGGAAGTCGGCGGGCTTTCCGCCCAGGATCCTCCTGACCTCGGAGACCACGTCATCCTCTAAGATGTCTAGCTGGAGGGTTATGATGTTCTGCTCATCGAACCTCTTGAACCTCCTCCTATCGACCGCTATCACAAGCCCCTCAGCCCCAACCATCCTAGCCAATGCCTGCGAGATCCCGCCGGGCCACGCGCCAAGATCTATGGCGATGTCCCCCCTCTTCACCAGCCCATACTTCTTTTGAGCCTCTAGAAGCTTGTAGGCGGCCCTAGACCTATATCCCTCTTTCCTCGCCCTCCTCCTATAATGATCCCTCTCGGCCTCCTGAATCCACCTATTAGTCGGCAACTCGGAAAGAGGTGGGCGATTCAGTTCTTAAGTTTAAGCTCTTTGAACAGTTTCGCAATTATGGATGGGGGCGCATCGGTCTTAAACCCGCTTGGATCTATGTGGGTGGCGGTGGCCCTATATCCCGTGGCCTTGAGCCTCTCGATCACCTTTCTCGGCTTCACGGGAGACTGCTTAAGCACCTCGGCCACATAATTAACCGGATAGTATCCTATGATCTCCGTGTCCTCGGCGCTCAAATACCTGAGGAGCTTCAGGACATCGCGATATATCTCCTGATCCTCTAAGGCGCTTCTATACATCTTCTCGACCAGATCGTTATCCGATAACCTGCCTATCCAGAGCGGGCCGATGGGGTTCAGCTCTCCGCCACACTCAACACATCTCATCACGGGCCTCTCATCCCTTCCGGCCGCATAGATCCTCATGCATCTATGGCAGTAGGAGATCCACCCAACCTGCTTGAGCAGCTCCTTGGCCTTCGTGATCCCCCTCTCGACAACCGCGAATACCTTGATGTAATGATCTTTCTGGAAGGAGAGGATGGGCTTGGCGGCGAGCCCCAACCTCGCGGCAGTCCTAACCATGAATCCCGCCAAGATTCTCAGGGCGACCTCCTTCGAGAACGGGGTCTTTGAGACGATGACATCATATTTTCTGAGACATGAGGCTGGCTTGGCGCCTGTTAGGGCGGACATATCCGTCGCCGTAGCGCTCAGCACCCCTCCCCTATCGCATCCCCTGAACCCATTCTCCATAAACTTGGCGGGAGATCCGGCCGGATCTATATCCACGTAACTATATCTCGGCCTCCCCCTCCCGCACATGGAGAGGAGCTCGTTCGCTTCCAGGTTCATCGGCCTGACATACTCTCCAACATCGTTCAACTCGATATTCAATTTCATGAGCTCATAGGCTTTCTTCGAGATATCGTTTGCCACAACCTCATCCACCACATCGGTCTCCAAAACTAATCTAATGCTCCTGACGCCCGTCCCGGCGAGGGGCTCGCAGATCCTAATCCTCTTACCTTTGAAGAATGTCTTTGTGAAGAGTATGGCCATGTCGCGGTTTGGCTTGGAGATCGGGTTATAGAATACTGGAAGACTTGTCGGAGCGTATCCCTTCTCGCTTGGAAGTCTTGGAGCATAGAATTTCGCCTTACCCTCAACCCTGAGCTCGACCCCGTATCCAAGCCTCTCAACGACATCCATCATCTCTTCCCCAAAGTTTCCAAGATCTTGCCGACTATGATCCCCGGAACCTCATCTCTATTCAGCTCATTCAAGGTTATGAGGTTGTCTCCGGCAAGCCTCCTAACCCTCATCGCCAGCCTATCCCTAGATCTATAATGAACCGTTAAAATCGCATGTTTATCCGAGTTTAATAACCTCTCAACGGCATCCCTAAATCTCTGGCTGAAGAGTTCCATGGGCCCAACCTCATCCACAACAACCACATCTGCACCTCTAATGCCGTCAAGTATCGCTGAGACCCCAACCCTCTCAAGATCCTCCAGATTCACCCTATATCTCCCAAGTCTCGGCCCATCCCTCAGATTTACGTGGGCGAGTATGCCCTCCCCTCCACCAATCCTCTTAACCATGAATCCAACCCTCCTACCTCCAACTCTCACCTCCTCCGTATACATTCCATCGACCCTGACGCCCTCATTCTCGAGCTCTCCAACTATCTTTAGGATCGCCGTGGTCTTCCCGCATCCAGGTCTACCGGTTAAGGCGTAGAGTATGCGGCTACTGCTTCCCGCCCCCATCCCAACTTGAGGAAATCTCATCTGGTTAAAAATTATCTCCTCTTCAAGGCTTTTGAGAGAATGAACTTCTTCTCAAGTTCTCGGCCTATGGTCTTGATCGGGATTATCGTGAGGCTCTTGGAGTCTGGATCGTATTCTATCTTCGCCTCAATCTTGAACACTTCCCTCAAGTTCTCCTTGGTCAAGACCTCCACTGGCCTCCCGATGCCCTTGATCCTCCCACCATTTATCAGGATTATCTTATCGCTGTATCTAGCGGCGAGGTTCAGGTCGTGGATCGCGCAGATTATCGTCAATTCAAGCCTCTCGACGAGCTCCTTCAAGAGGTTCATGATCTCGATCTGATAGCATACATCCAGGTTTGATGTCGGCTCGTCTAGGAGTAGGATCCTCGGCTCCTGGGCCAAGGCCCTCGCGATCAATCCCCCTCAAATGAGAGCTTCCCGAGATATGGATACCTCCCCATCATGACTACATCGAAGACCTTTAGATCGAAGCTTAGGTCGGCTGTCTGGGGGACCATCGCCAGCTCCCTCGCGAGCTCCTTCGGATCGAGTTCTGAGACCCTCTTACAATCCAGATAAACCGATCCAATCCTGGGCTTCAGGATCCCATCTATGATCTTTAGGAGCGTCGTCTTCCCAGACCCATTCGGCCCGATCAACCCTATGAACTCCCCTTCACCCGCCTCGAAGCTTATCTCATCCAAAACCCTTCGCGCCTCATAATAGAATTGGACGCGGTCGATCCTCAGCCTCATTGCCCCCTCCTCCTTAACAGGTAGATGAAGAACGGCACCCCGGTCAAGGCGGTTATCACCCCAACTGGAAGCTCCAGTAGGCATCTGGCGGCCGCATCCGCCCAGGCCAAGAATATTCCACCTGCCAGGGCCGATGATGGTATCAGTATTCTGTGATCCGGGCCGACGATCATCCTCATTATGTGCGGCATCATCAAGCCTATGAAGCCTATAGCTCCGGCGAAGGAGACAGCGGCGCTCGTTATCAGGGATGCGAGGATCGGTAAGAGTTTTTCAACGAGCTTCACGTTCACCCCTATCGATCGAGCAGTCTCCTCTCCAAGCAGTAGCGCGTTCAGATCCTTTGAGAAGATGAATGCTGTGAGTATCAGCGTGAGGATTATCGGCGCGATCACCTCAACCTTGAGCCAATCAGCTCCCCACAACCCGCCCATTATCCATAGGAGTATGGTGTGGGCGTCCCTGCTGAGAGTCCAGACTATTATCGAGAGGATCGCGGAGAAGAGATAGGTTACAGCTATCCCGGCAAGTAGAAGGGATTTGACCGTGAATCTGCCGCAGAGCTTGACGATATTATAGACCAAGAATATGGCCGTCAAGCCTCCTGTGAATGCGGCTAGAGGAGTCGTGTATATCCCCATGAACGCTGGTAGAAAGGTTATTGAAAGAGCTGCTCCGAGCGACGCCCCGGACGAAACTCCCAGGACATACGGCCCCGCCAATGGATTCCTGAACAACCCCTGCATGATGGCGCCGGCCACGGATAAGGCCATGCCGACGAGTATTCCGAGAAGTATTCTCGGAAGCCTTAGCTGGAGGATTATCTTCATGTGCGGCTCGCTGAACTCGCCGACCCTTAATCCGAGCTTATGCGAGATTATCGAGATTATCTCGGCTGGGGGGATGTAGACCGGGCCTATCGCCGTCGCCGCTATGACGGTCAGGCATAGGCCTATGGTCAGATAGGTTAGGATGAACCTCCACCTAAGCAGTCTACGTTTGAGTAACCCTGCTTCTCTGAGCCCAGTCTCGAGGGTCTCTTGAGACTCCCCGCTCATCTCCCAATTACCATTAAGCCCTTTTGACCTTATGGTATGCATATGCCATCGAGGCTAAGGAGATTATCAACGCTATGATCGAGAGAATTATCGAAGCCACGGCCAAGTTGTTAAGCGAGCCTATCTGTTCGCCGAGTTCTGAGACCTCTCCCGAGAGCTTCGCGATCTCGGATGATGTGCTTGATTCGAGCTTACTGAGATCTTGTTTGAGGGAGCTCACGTCGGAGGCCACCGAGTCCAGTCTGGACGAGATCGGCGAGATCACCTCATCCACATAGCTTCTCATGGATTCCTCGATCGATTTCCTCGCCTTCTCCATGACCTCCTCGCTCGTCGGTGAGACCTCGATAGACCTCGATAGAGATTTAAGCCTCACCTCATACATCCCCTTCCTCTCGACGACGAATGTGAAGTTCAGTAATCTCTCCTCGCCTGGGCCGAGTTTGACCGTCTCCGAGAGGATTTCTCCATCGACGCACAGCTCCACGAGCTTCTCCCCCGCGACCATTCCAGGATTCCTCACCAAGGCGTAGATCGTTACGAGGTCTCCGACGGTCGCCCTCCTCGGAGCTATCAGGTCCTCGACCTCGTAGACCTTACTCCAAACCTCTGAATGTAGGGCCTTGACCACCATCTCGAAGAGTATGCCGACCCTGGGCCCAGGCCTGCTGATTATGTCCGGATCTATCGGAATAACCTCTCCATGTATCAACCCCTTCCTCTTCATCTCCATCACCCCCTCATAGATGAGTTCTTGTCCACCCCCGGCATGCTCGATTATGTCGTGGATGTATGTTCCATTTCCAGCGACCCAGAGGGGATTCACCCAAGCTATCTCAGCCACATCGACCTTCTCAACCCCTTCGACCCGTTCCTCCCAAAACGCTATCTCGCTCCTGAGCTTCTCGACGAGCTTCGAGGCGGCGTCGTCGGCCCAACATGCCTTTCCAATCAACCTAATATCATCATATACTCCTTGGATGGTCTCGGATGTCTTGACGATGATGATCGGTATTCCAGCATCCTCAATCTTCTTAACGAGCTCGGGCTTTAGGAGGTTGTGGCCTATAACGAGATCGGGGTTTAATCCGACGATCTTCTCTAAGCTGGGGTCGGTGTATCCCCCTATGACCGTTATCTCACCTTTACCGACCTTCTCCAAGACCTCGGGCGGGTAGTTGCAGTATCTGGTTACGCCGACAACCCTATCCCCCAAGCCTAGGGCGAAGAGGGTCTCAGTTATGCTCGGAGCTATGGAGACTATCCTCCTAGGTTCATGCGGAATCAGAACCTCTCTCCCAAAATCATCTACGACGGTTACTCCCTGCTCCTGCGCGGCTACTAGGCTCAGTGGGGTGAGTAGGCTGAGGATCAGCAATAAGAGGAGGATCGAGGTAGCTCGCCTCATGCGCATCAGGTGTTAACTGGTTCCCGGGGATATATAAGGGTTGGATAATCCATCCAAGCACTCAAGCCTTAAAACGGCCCGAACAATCCATCATACATGCCCGTCAAACGAGCAGGACCTGGTGAGAGGTTAAAGGGTAGGAGGGTTGCGATTATAGCGGCGAACGAGTTCGAGGACATAGAACTACTATATCCCTTGATAAGGTTGAGCGAGGAGGGAGCCGAGGTCGCGGTCGTGCCTATAATGAGGGG